>JAITQI010000030.1 GCA_031289065.1 Oscillospiraceae bacterium | reverse complement strand
ACGTATCCCCCCCCACGCCGCCCCAGGGCAAGAGGCAAAAGGAAACGAGGACAGAAACCCCCAAAGGGGTCTCTGTCCTCTCATATCTGTCCTCTGCCAGCTACGCCGGGTCGGCCATTTGTTCTTCCAGGCACCGGAACACCGGCTCGATGTCCATCACGATGCGGATGATCCGGGGGTCGAACTGCGCCCCGCTCCCCCGGCGGAGCACCTCGATGGCTTCGTCGTGGGACATGGCCGCCTTGTAGCACCGTTTGTTCATCAGCGCGTCGTACACGTCCACCACCGAGGAAATCCGGGCCGAGAGGGGGATGTCTTCCCCGGCCAGGCCGTCGGGGTAGCCGGTGCCGTCCCAGCGCTCGTGATGCCAGCGGCAGATGTCTTTACAGTGGCGCAGATATTGGGCGTCGTCGGGCAGGGAGGCCGAAATGGTGTCGATGATGTCCCCGCCGATGACCGCGTGCTGTTTGATGACCTCGAACTCCTCCGGGGTCAGCTTGCCCGGCTTGAGCAGGATGCTGTCCGGAATGCCGATCTTGCCGATGTCGTGCAGGGACATGGCCTTGACGATGGAGTTGCAGTTGAGGGTGATCAGCTCGTTGTGGAAGGCCGGGTCGGGCAGCATGTGGTTGATGAGCAGCCGCCCCAGCTCGGTGGAACGCCGAATGTGGGTGCCCGACTCCAGGCTGCGGTACTCGATGATGGTGGCCAGCGCCTCCAGCATGGTCTCGTGGGTGCGCATGAGCTCGGCGGTCTTTTTCTCCACCATGTCCTCCAGCTCGGCGCGGTAGCGTTTGAGCTGGATGTGGTTGTCAACCCGGGCCTTGACGACGCTGGGGTTAAAGGGTTTGGAGATGTAGTCTACCGCGCCCTCGGTGAGCCCCCGGGTCTCGTTGTGCTCCGCGTCGGCCGCCGTGATGAACAGCACCGGGATTTTTTCGGTCTCCTGGTTGGCCTTGATCATGCCCAGCACCTCAAAGCCTTCCATCTCGGGCATCATGATGTCCAACAGTACAGCCTGGGGCAGGGGCATGGCGTTATACAGCACCTCTACGGCCTGCAATCCGTTTTCGGCCTCGAGAACCTCGTAATCGTTCGACAAAATCTCCCGGAGGATCAGTCGGTTGATCTCCAGATCGTCCACGATCAGGATTCGGTCTTTCATATAGGTTCCTTCCTCATGACAGGGCGGACAGTACGCTCTCCACGCGGCGGCGTGTCTTGTCCCGCGCCTCCTCCAACTGGGGTAATGCGTCTTGCGGAATTTCTCCCGTCTTGAATTTTTGCTCCATAGCGAGGGTGGTCTCATACAGCGCCGGCAGAGACAGGTTGGCGGCCAAACCCTTGATGGCGTGGGCCGCCCGGGCGGCGGCGTCGGCGTCGCCCTCCCGGATGCGCTGCCGGAGTTCGTCAAAGTGGTCGTTCTGGAGGAAGCTGCCCAGCAGGGTTTTATACAGGGTTTTGTTGCCGCGCACGCGTTCCAGGGCGTTATCCGCGTCAACATACTGTCGCATTTCATCCATGCCGCGCACACCTCTCCTTAATATTCATTTCGTATGAAAGGGGCGGGGAAATGAGGGAAACATAAAAAATTCTTCTCCCTATCTTGCGCCGTATGTCCCTCTTTCATCCGAACAGAATGGTGTCAGGGCTTATAAATATCCCGACCGTAAGAGTCGATGCCCACAATAACGGGAAAGTTGACCACCGTGAGCGCCCGCACGGCCTCCGCGCCCAGCTCCGGGAACGCCACCATGCGCACGGCGGCCACACACCGGCTCATCAGGGCGGCCGCCCCGCCGATGGCCACAAAGTAGACCCCGTTCGCCTTGCGGATCGCCTCCCGTACGGCGTCGTTCCGGGCGCCCTTGCCGATCATGCACCGCAACCCTGTTTCCATCAACGCCGGCGCGTAGGGATCCATGCGCCCGCTGGTGGTGGGGCCGATGGAGCCGATAACCCGTCCGGGCGCGGCGGGGCTGGGCCCGGCGTAGTAGACCACCTGCCCGTCAAAGGGGAAGGGAGGCGTCTCTCCGGCTTCCAGCATGGCCAATATGCGCTTGTGAGCGGCGTCCCGAGCGGTGTACAACAGGCCGGACAGCAACACGGTGTCGCCCATTGACAGGGCGCGGATGTTCATATCGGTCAGCGGGGTCGTCAAATGAAATTCCATGGCTATCCCTCCTTCCCGGGCGTGACGCGACGCTCCGCCGGAGAATCGCGTCGGCCTGTTTTGCATGTCAAAGCGCAAGAGGAGAAGCCGCCCCGGCGGGCCGCCTGTGTCCTCATAAGGTCGCCGAGCGGTGCCGGGTTACGTGGCAGCCGATGTTGACCGCCACCGGAAGCCCGGCGATGTGGGTGGCGTAGGTTTCGATGTGTACGGCCAGGGCGGTGGTGCGTCCCCCCAGCCCGGCCGGTCCGATACCCAGCGCGTTGAGGGCGGTCAGCAGTTTTTGTTCCTCGTCGGCCCAAAACGGGTTCCCGTGGGGCAGACCGAGGTCCCGCGTCAGGGCGTACTTGGCGAGCAGCGCCGCCTTTTCCATAGTGCCCCCCACCCCCACGCCCACCACCAAAGGCGGGCAGGGATTGGGCCCCGCGGCGCGCACCGTCTCGATGACAAAGCGTTCCACGCCGGCAAGGCCGTCGGCGGGGGTGAGCATTTTCAGGGCGCTCATGTTCTCGCTGCCGAAGCCCTTGGGCGCGACGGTGAGGGTGAGCCGGTCGCCCGGTTGAACGTCATAGTGGATGACCGCCGGGGTGTTGTCCCCCGTGTTTTGGCGGTCGATAGGGTCGGCCACCGCCGAGGCCCGCAGATAGCCCCGGGTGTACCCCTGGGACACGCCCCGCTGAATCGCCTCGGTCAGGGATCCGCCCTCGATGTAAACCTCTTGCCCCAGCTCTACGAAGACAACCGCCAGACCGGTGTCCTGACAGATGGGGATTTGTTCCTCATATGCTATATCGGCATTTTCCAGGAGCTTCTTCAGCACCTCTTTGGATAATGCCCGGTCTTCTTTTGGAATTGCCTCCCGCAAAGAACGGCGAATATCTTCTCCCAGAACAATGTTGGCCTCGATGCACAGAGATTCCACCGCTTGGGTGATGTCGGAGACGTGGATTTTTTTCATCATAATAATCCTTATAAATGTAGGGTCAATGCGACGACTGCGCGGCGTCCAGCACGCAGTCCACAGCCAGTACCGCCGCCAGGGCCAGAACCTCGTCCGCGCCGGGCGCGAGATCGATTTCGTAACTGTCCCCCCAGGAAAACCACGCCTTGCGCACCGTGACGATGGTGTGCCCACCGCTGACAATGGCGTAGTTGTGCGCCCAGAAGTCCCCCTCCAACTGCCAGTCCAGCCCGCTGAAACGGTAGGACGGGCGCAGCAGGGTAAATTTCTTGACCACCTCGGTGACCATCCGCCCGTTGACATAAATCTCAAAGCGGGGCAACAGGGTGAGCACCTTCTGCTTGAGGAACGCCGCCTCGCCCCCGCCGGCGAAGTACAAATGCAGCTTCTTCCCCCAGGAGAACAGCTGCCCCTCCACAAAATACCGGTCAGCCCCCATCTCGTCCTTGACGGCAAACCGATCCCGAAACGAAAACACCTTCTGCTTCATATACAACCGCACAACGCAGCCCCCCTAACAATAAAGAATCAGCAAACAAACCCGACCGCATAATTCTTCGTTTTTAATTGCGCAGCAGCGCTCGGGCATTGCCAAACAAAATAGCATCCCTGTCGCCATCCGTCAGCCCCAGCGCGTCGATCAGCCGCCTCTCCTGCGCCGGGGAGGCCCAAGGGGCGTCGCTACCGAACAGAATCCGCGCCGCGCCGTGGGCCGCGACAAGCTGGGCGCACAGCGGCAGCGGAATCCGGGAATAGCAAAACGACGTGTCAAAATACACAGGCTTCCCCGCCAGATGGGCCAGAACGTCCTCCCATTGGGCGTAGCCTCCCATGTGGGCCAGCACCACCGGCGCGTCCCCGAAAGCGGGTAGCATGGCGGCCAGGCGCACCGGGGACGCCTTGGCGGGGGGCGGGAACCCAATGTCCAGCCCGGCGTGAAACACCGTGATAAACCCCAAATCGTGCAGCGCCTCGTACAGCGGGGCCAGCGTATCGTCGTCCACGTAAAAGTCCTGATACTCCGGATGCAGCTTGATCCCCTTGATCCCGGCCCGGCGCAACCGGTGCAGTTCCTCGACGGCGTTCTCGGCCCGGGGATGCACCGACCCAAAAGAGACAAAACGGCCCCCGTCGCAGGCGAGGGCGAAGTCGTTGACCGCCGTCATCTGCCGGGGGTTGGTGGCGATATGAAGAAGCACTGACAGGGAGACGCCGCCGTCGTCCATCAGGGCGCAAAGACCTTCGGGCGACCCGTCGCAAACCGGCGACAGGCCGCCCCCCGCGTGAGCCAAATTTTCCATCGCCCGCTGGACAATCTTGTCCGGAAAGGCATGGGTGTGAAAATCGATCATGGAAGCCTCCCCGGCGAACGGTGCCCGTTCAATCGGTCTCGGTCAGTTGGGCCAGGCTCACGTCCCGCTTGTGGGGGATGGGCCGCCAGCGCAGACGCCCGATAAACATCGCCCCTACGGAGATAGCGCTGGTGGTCAGCAGAAAGATCGGATAGAGGAACAGCCGCTTGAGGGTCTCCCGGCAGAGCTTCCGTTCCAGCTTAAGTACCAGCAGCCCCTGCACAATGCAGACCGTCGCCCCCACGAAGGCCGAGATGCCCAGCCACACCAGAATGCCCGGCCATTTGCCGTAGGGCTGGAGGAACAGGTTGACCGCCTGAACCAAGGTGTTGATCGACATGATGGGCAAAAACAGCAGGTATAAGAGCCCGTCCAGGGCCAACCCCCGCCGGGGGCCGTAGGCGATGGCCCGGCCCAGAGGCCGCAGACAGGCCAGCAGGTTCTGATAGGAGGCCACCCCCCAGCGCAGCCGTTGGCGCACGGAGGTGTTGAAATCCACCGGCTGCTCGTCGTAGATGACCGCGTCCGCGGCCAGGGCCATGCGATGGCCCTGAGCGTTGATCTGCATGGTAAACTGGGTGTCCTCTCCCAGCGTGGTGGTCGTCCAGCCGTCGGCGACGAGCGACGTCTTGAACACATACCCGGTGCCCCCCGCCAGGGAGGACAGGCCCAGCTTCATCCGGGGCAGGTTGTACAGGCGGGTCTGGGTCCAAAACCCGATGGACATGCTGCAGGACACCCAGCTGTCGTGAGGGTTCTTGGCGTCCCGGTAGCCCATGACGGCGGTTTCCCCGGCGCACAGCTGGTCGTTCATCACCCGCAGGAACTGGGCGTCCACCAGGTTGTCGGCGTCGAAGATGCCCACCGCGTCGTATTCGGTTCCGCACTCGGGCAGGAAGAGCTGGAAAAACCAGCTCAGGGCGAACCCCTTGCCCACCCGGGTCAGGTCGCGGCGTTCGTATACCTTGGCGCCCTTGGCGGCCGCCAGGGCGGCGGTGCCGTCGTCGCAGTTGTCGGCGATGACGAACACGCTGTACAGCGCCGCCGGGTACTCTTGGGCCCGCAAACTGTCCAGCAGGTGGCCGATGACCCGCTCCTCGTTGCGGGCGGCCACCACCAAGGCGAAACGGTGCCTCGGCGCGCAGACCGGCGGCGCTTTAGGGCGGCGCAGGGCGCACAGCAAAAACACGCCCTGATAGGCGAACAAAAGAACCGTCAGCGCGGAAAAGAAGGCCGCCAGGTTTTCTAGCCAGGGGAACATACCCATCACTCCAAAAACAGAACTTTGTTTTGGATTCATTCTAACACGGCAATGTAAAGGGGGACACGGCAAATTTCTGAAGAATTAGTAAAGACGCCCGAATGTACCCGCCTGCCGCCCCTTATGAAAACTGCCCCTGATATAGCGCGGCGTACGCCCCGCCCCGGGCCAGCAGTTCCTCGTGGTGGCCCCGCTCCCGGATGCCCTCCTCGTCGATGACCACAATTTCCCCGGCGCCCCGCACGGTGGACAGCCGGTGGGCGATGACCAAGGTGGTGCGGCCCCGGGACAGCTCTTCCAGCGCCCGCTGAATCTTGGTTTCGGTGACCGTGTCCAGGGCCGAGGTGGCCTCGTCCAGAATGAGCACGGGCGGATTCTTCAGGAAGATGCGGGCGATGCTGACCCGCTGTTTCTGCCCGCCGGACAGGCGAACCCCGCGCTCGCCCACCTCGGTCTGATAGCCGTTTTCCATCTCCATAACCGTGTCGTGTATTTCGGCGCGGCGGGCGGCCTCGTACACCTCTTCGTCGGTGGCGTCCAGGCGGCCGTAGCGGATGTTTTCCATGACCGTGTCAGCGAACAGAAAAATATCCTGGGACACAATCCCGATATGGGCCCGGAGGCTCTTGAGGGTGATGTCGCGAATGTCCCGCCCGTCCAGGGTGATCCGCCCGCCGCTGACCTCGTAGAAACGGGGGATCAGGTGGCACAGCGTGGTCTTGCCGCCGCCCGACGGGCCCACCAGCGCCAGCGTCCCCCCGGCGGCCAGGGACAGGTCGAGGTGCTCCAGCACACGGGTTCTGTCGTCGTAAGAAAAGGAGACGTCCTCAAAGACGATGTCCCCCCTGACCGCCGTGATGGCGGTGGCGCCGGGGGTGTCCGCGATGTCGGGGGCCTCCCCCAGCAGCTCGGCAAAACGCCGGAACCCGGCCATGCCGCTGGTGAACTGCTCCACAAATTGGGACAGGCGGCGCACCGGCTGAAGGAAGACCGTGACGTACATCATGAACACCAGCAAATCGGTGTGGTTCATATCGCCGCTCATGATGAGCGCCCCGCCCACCGCGATGACCGCCACGTTGAACAGGTTGGTGAAAAACTCCATACCGCTGTGGAAGAGGGCCATGGCGGAATAAAACTCGCTTTTGGCCTGTTTGAACCCCTCGTTGCCCCGGCCGAACTTGACCGCCTCGTAGCTTTCATTGGTGAACGCCTTGGCCACCCGCGCCCCGGAGATGCTGGATTCCAGCCCGGCGTTGATGTCGGCCACCCGCTCCTTGACCCGCCGGGAGGCCGTCCGCATCCGCCGCCGCTGGAAGGTCACAAACAGCAACAGCACGGGCACCAGCCCCGCCAACGTCAGCGCCAGCCGCCAGTCGATGGTCATCATAACCCCGCAGGCCCCCACCAGGGTGACCGCCGAGATGAATACGTCCTCGGGGCCGTGATGGGCCAGCTCGGTGATGTCGAACAGGTCGGTGGTCAGCCGGGACATGAGCTGGCCGGTGCGGTTTTTGTCATAAAACCGGAAAGACAGGGTCTGCATGTGGTCGAACAGATCCCGGCGCATGTCGGCCTCCATGCGCACCCCTAAGGTGTGCCCCCAG
>JAITQI010000013.1 GCA_031289065.1 Oscillospiraceae bacterium | reverse complement strand
GTTTCACAATCGGTTTCCCTCCATGCTCTCGGGGGGCGAACAGCAGCGGGTGGCCATCGCCCGGGCGCTGGCTATGGAAACACGCCTGATTTTGGCCGACGAACCCACCGGCAACCTGGATACGGGCAATCGGGACAATATTTTTCGGATTTTGTCCCAACTGGCCCATGACAAGGGCTACTGCGTGGTGGTCGTCACCCATGACAACGACCTGATCCATTTCGCCGATGGGGTTCACTCCATTCGGGACGGGGTGTTTGCGGTATGAGGGGGCGGCTGTTCCTCCGGCGCAGCGTCCAGAGTATGCTGCGCTCTCCGCTGAAGACCCTGCTTTTTTTCGCGCTGATCGCCCTTGTGACGCTGTTTGTGTTCCTGGGTCTGAGCATCCGGTTTGTCGGAGAGAGCGTGATGGCGCGGTGCGACGAGAACTATGTGACCATCGCGGATTTTCGCTATTACGGCGCGGATTATCCCAACGAAACGGCCTATGACCCCGCCATGGCCGCCGATCTGGCCGCCTTCGACTGGGCGGCCGTGGCGAACAATCCCAACGTCCTGCGCCTGAACCGGACGCTGACCATGAACGCCCTCTCCCCCGATTATTTGCCCAAAGCCTCGGACTCGGCGTTCAAAGGCTACGTGGTCGCGGTGGTCAAGGGCGCTCTGCCCCTGGGCTCCAAACCGGGCACGGCGTTCACCCTGTCCGCCGCGTATTATCCCTTGGACTACCGCAAGGACAGCCAGGCGGCGGTGGTGCTGTACAACGGCGGTTTCGACGGCAACACCGAGGTGTTCCCCTTTGAAGCGGACCGAACATACGCCGTCATCGGCACGACAGACAAGCTGGGCGCCTACCAGACGATCAACGTTCACGACCTGCCGGAAGAGCTGTTTCGCGCCGCCGGGCTGCCGGAGGGCTCGCTTTCGCCGGTTCTGGACATCACCGACGTCCGGGAGGCGTTTTTGAGTAACCCGCCGTCGGCGTACACCGCGCTGGCCGCGTTCCTCCAATATGAAAACACTTCGTTTCACGTCGCCGTCACCGGCGACATCAACGCCCTCCTTGAATTCCATCAAAATCAGGTCAACGGGGACGTGCAGGGCCGTTTTTTCACCACCGGGGAATACGAAAACGCCGCCCAGGTCTGCGTGATGACCAAACAGGCGGCCTTTGTTATGGGGGTCGAGGTGGGGGACAAAATTCCGCTGACGTTTTTTGCGCCTTCCGCCCTGCTGACGACGGGGGAAAACCCCAGGACGAAGGGCGCGACGGCGGACTTTGAAATCGTGGGGCTGATCGACCCGCCCGCCGAAATGAGCGGCAACCTCTACATTCCGGGGGATGAGGCGGCCTATCCCCTGGCCCGGACGGCGGGCTACGTTTGGGGGCAGGCCGTGCTGAACAACGGCGGCGCGGCTGATTTTTTGAACGGCATAGCCCCCGCCCTGCCGACGCGACTGCGCGTCATGGTTTACGACCAGGGGTACGGAGTCGCCGAAAAGGCGATCGGGTCGGTGCTCCAGACCGGCGGGATGATCTCCCTGATTTGCCTGCCCGCCTACTTCATCGTCCTGGCCGTCTTCGGGCTGCTTTTCGCCTACAAACAGCGGGAAACCGCCGATATTATGCTGGCCCTCGGCACCAAGACCGGGCATGTGCGGCTCTATCTCGTGTTCGGGGCGGCGATTCTCGCCGTGGTGGCTTCGGCGGCTGGCATTTTGCTGGGCTATCTCTTTTCGGACAAGATGACCCAGGCGCTCTTCACCGGCGCGGTCAAACCCCTTGACGGCATGTTCAGCAACTCCACCCTGGGTATTCAGAAGGAATTCCTCGCCCTGATTCCCGGGACACCCGTCCTTCTGGCGGTGGCTGCGGCGGCGGCTTCGATGGTCTGCGCGTCGGCGTTTCTGTTGCTTTTCGCCCAGCGATCCATCACGGCCCGGGCCGCCCGGGGGACAAAGAGCAAGCGGCTCAGAATCGTCGCGCTGGGTCCCTCGAAGGCGCGGAAAAGCTCTATGCTGCCCGGCGGCGCCCTCAAGTACGCCCTGCTGTCCCTGCGGCGGGGCGGCGTTCGGTCGGCGGCGGTTTTCGCGTCCTGCCTTGTGATCACAGCCTTTGCCTGTGGGGTGAGCGCGGTGATCACCCAGACCCGCGACCGGCTGGACGCGGTGTATGAGGGCACCGAGATTCAGGGGCATTTTACCAACACCTCGGGCAGCGCGGTCACCGAGCTCATGGTGGAGCGGGACGTGGTGGAAGCCCTCGTGGGGACGGACTATGTCAGGGACGCGTACACTGTGAGCCGGAGCGCGGCCTATATGTATCTGGATACCCCGGAGGGCTCGCGGGCGTTCTTCAGGGACATCGGCTCCTCCTTCGCCTACGAGGCGTTTATCAACGAAACGCTCCAGTGGGACAGGGCGTTCCTCACGGACAATTTGCAGGGGGCTCCGGAATTCATATACAGCGGGGGCGAGGCTGACATACGTTTCGCGGCGGGGTGGGATATGGCGTCCTTTGCGCGCCAAACCCTGGCGGAGGAGCGGGTCTGTCTGGTCTCGGACAGATTTATGTCAACCTACAATCTACGTTACGGCGACGTTATCTTCCTGGGGGCCGTCGTGTACCTGAGCGGTCAAACGATGGCTGAGAGGACCACCTGTTCGGCGGTGATTGTGGGCACCTACAACGCCCAGGGCCCCGCCGACAATCTGTATATGCCCCCCGCCCAGATGTTTGAAATTCTCCACTATACCATGACGTCCTCAGGGGGACGGCCGCCTGTCGTGACGGAGGAAGCCATTGTGGTGGAGAGCAATTACTCCGCGGCGGGCTTCTTCCTGCGGGATGCGCGGCGGTTGGACGACTTCAAGTGCTTCCTTTATGGGGAAAAATTCAGTTATCCGGGCCATCTGACCGAGAAACGAGTGTTCCTGATGCTGGACGACAAGGACTTTATCACATCCCGGGACCTGCTGGGCCGCCAGCTGGCCTATCTGACGGCGCTCTCCCTGGTGCTGTACGCGCTGTCGGTGGCGGTGAGCGTGTTTCTCTCCTACCTGATCATGTCGGGGCGCAAGAGCGAGTTCGCGCTGATGAAAAGCGTGGGGGCGCGGCGGGGGGCAACCTTCCTGTCGTTCGTCTGGGAGCAGGCGATTCTGTGTGTGCTGAGCGGGGCGGCCGTCGCGGCGGGGTTCGCGGCGGCGGGCGCGCTGCCCGGGGAGGGTCTCCAGGGCGCCGCGCTGGCGACCGCCTGTTTCCTCGCGGGCAGCGCCGCTTCCATCGCGGCCTTCAACCGAACCTCCCCCCGGGCGCTTTTCGCGGCGGCGGAGTGACGCTCAATTGACAAGTGACGATGGCGTGGTGCCCTTCAAAACAACAGACAGTATAATACTGGTGGTAAAACACCTTGCATTATACTGTCTGTTATATTTTGATTGTGTAATTAGGCTTCGGGGTCTGCTTCGGTGGTTTCGGACTCCTCGGCGGGAGAGGGGATGTTGGGTTCGCCGACGGAGGCGACCACCTGGTCGGGGAGGGCGGCGTCCTCCTCGGAGGGCTCTTCGGGCTCCAGAAGGGCGCGGATGGACAGGGAAACCTTCTTGTTGTCATAGTCGATGGCGGTGATCTTCACGTCCACGCGCTGGCCCTCGGCGAGGATGTCGCCGGGTTTGTTGACGCGGTGTTCGGCGATTTGGCCGATATGGATCAGGCCGTCCACGCCGGGGATAATTTCGGAAAACGCGCCAAAGTTCATCAGCTTGACCACGCGGACATTGGCCGTGTCGCCCTCCCGGTAGACGCCGATAAACCGCTGCCACGGATTTTCGTTGGGATTTTTGTGTCCGAGAGAGATTTTCTTCTTCTCCAAGTCAAAGCCGATGACGTAGACGTCCAGCTTGTCGCCCACGCTGACGACCTCGGAGGGGTGCTTGACGCGGCTCCAGGACAGTTCGGAGATGTGAACCATGCCGTCCACGCCGCCGATATCCACAAAGCAGCCGAAGGAGGTGAGGGACTTGACCACGCCCTCGTAGTGCTTGCCCACCTCGATGCCGCCCCAAACGGCGTCAGCCAGGGAGCGGCGCTCCTCGTTCTGGGCGAGGCGAATGGAGCCCACAACCCGGCGGCGGGCGCGGTTGACTTCGGTGACGACCACCTTGACGCGCTGTTTGAGCAGCGTGGACATGGGGGTATCTTTGGGCAGGCCGGTCATGGACGCCGGCACGAAAACGCGCACACCGCGCACTGTCACGACGATGCCGCCCTTGTTCTCCTCGGTGACGGTGCCGGTCATGACCTTGTGATCCTCCCGGGCCAGTTCCACGTCGTCCCAGCCCTTGACCGCGTCGAGACGCTTCTTGGACAGGGCGATAACGCCGTCGAGATCGTTGACCCGGACGACAAAGGTGTCGATGGGCTCACCGACCTTTACCATGTCCTCGACCTTGGCGTCCGGATCGTCGCTCAACTCGGTGAGGGGGATGTATCCGGCGTACTTGGCGCCCAAATCCACATGCACCTCGGTGGGCGTGATGGCGGTGACCATGCCGGTGACCTTGTCGCCGGAGAGGATGGGCCTCAGGGATTTTTCCAACAAGGCCTCGAAGGATTCCTCGGCGTCGGCGTCGGGGGGCTCCGCCTCATCCGAGACCGGCGCGGGTTCGGATGACGGTTGGGGAATCGGCGCGTCCTGGGTCGGCGCGGGTTCGGGCAGAGGTTCCGGAAGGGAGACGGCGGCGCCGCTTTCCTCATCCTTGGCTGGCGTCTCCAGCAGTTCGCCCTTGATTTCTTCTGACATGGCTTGGTAAACCTCCTCGATGGCCCACGGCGGTGTGGATGTCCCGGCTGTCAGGCCAACATTTTTTGTGTCTCGAAGCCAGCCCGTCGGCCAATCCGACGCCCTCTCCACTTGTAACACACGGGCGCAGCCTGTCCGGCAAATCTCCGCCAGTTTGCTCGCGTTGGCGCTGGCGCGGTCGCCCACGACGACCATGGCGTCGCACGTCCGGGCCAAACGCGCCGCTTCCTCCTGACGAAGAAGGGTCGCATTACATATTGTATCAACAATTTTGACGTTTGTACATAACTTTTTCAAAATTTCCGCGCAACTTTCCCATAGGGCGCGGGGGGTGGTGGTCTGGGTCAACAGGGCGCAAGGGATGCGGCGGATGTCGGGGCCGTTGGCCAAATGGGCCGACAGCGCCTGGGCGTCCCGGACGATGACCGGCGCACGGCAGTATCCGGCAATGCCGCGCACCTCCGGATGGGCCTCCTCTCCCAGGATAAAAAGCAGGCGGCCCTCCCCTTCCAGGGCTTCGGCCAGGCGGTGGATGCGGGCCACGTAGGGGCAGGTGGCGTCCACAACGGGGCAACCCGCGCCGCTTAAGCCTTGGACGACCGAATGGGGCACCCCGTGAGAGCGCAAAACCACAGTCTGTCCCGGGGCGCAGTCGGGCAGGGCGGCGACGATGGTGACACCCATATTCGCCAAACGGTCGGTCACCTGGCGGTTGTGGATGAGGGGCCCCCAGGTGGATACCAGCCCCCCCGCCGACGCGGCCTCCTCGGCCATGCGCACCGCCCGGGAGACGCCGAAGCAAAAGCCCAGCGTCCGGGCGACACGCAGAACGAGGCGGTCAGGCATGACACTGGGGTTCCAGGCTGAGGATGCGGCGCATGAGCTCCTCGGCGATGTCCATATAGCGCTCGGAGGAGAGCTTTTTGCCCTCCACGAGGTAGGGGCTTCCGATGACCACATCCACTCGGGAAAACAGGCGCTTGCGGCCGGGGGAGATGTATACGGGCAGGAAGGGTACCCCGGCGCGCACCGCCAGCATGGCCGCCCCGGTTTTGACCTGGGACTGTTCGTCGGCCTGGACACGATGCCCCTCGGGGAACATGCCCACCTTATGCCCCGCCTTGAGCAACGTAAAGGCCCGTTTGACGGCGGCCAAATCGGAGTGCCCCCGTCGCACGGCAAACACCCCCAACCCTTTCAAAAGAAGGCGCTGGAAGGGGTTTTTCAGCAGTTCGGCCTTGGCCATGAAGTGAACCTGATCGCGGCAGGGGATGGCTATGGCCAAAAAGACGGGATCGGTGGAGGCGGTATGGTTGGCGCACACCACGGCGGCGCCCTCCGGAATGTTCTCCCGGCCGTAAAAGCGCGGCCGGAAGACCAACCGGAACACCGCCCTGAGCAGTGTGTGAACAATCGTATAGAACATAAGCGACCTCGGGATTTACTGAAATCGTTCGGGGCAGGCGTCCCGGATCAGACGGAGGATGAGGGCCAGGCTCTGGGAGAAGGTGTTGCCGGTGGTGTCCAGCAGGACGGCGTCCGGGGCGGGTTTCAGCGGGGCCAGCGGACGTTCGGCGTCGTTTTTGTCCCGGATGAGCAGATCGCGCAACACCTCGTCATATGTAAGGGCGGCGCCCCGGGCCGTCAGCTCCGTGTGGCGTCGGCGGGCTCTGTCCTCCGGCGCGGCGGTGAGGAAGATTTTCAGGTCGGCGCCGGGCAGGACGACGGTGCCGATGTCCCGTCCGTCCATGATGACGTCGGTCTCCCGGGCCAGGGCGCGCTGCCGGTCGAGGAGGAAGGCGCGCACGGCGGGCAGGGCGGAGATGTCCGAGGCGGCGCGGGAGACCTCATGGGCGCGGATGTCGAGGGTCACGTCCAGGCCGGATAGGAAAACAAGCTGCGTCCCGCCTTCGTGCCGGAGGGAGACGCGGGCGGTTTCCAGCAGGAGGGCCACAGAGGCCTCGTCGCCGGGGGGTACGCCCTCCTGCAGGGCTTGCAGGGCCAGCGCCCGGTAGAGGGCCCCCGTATCAACGTAAAGAAAGCCCAGCTCGCCCGCCGCCCGGCGGGCCAAGGTGCTCTTGCCCGCGCCGGAAGGGCCGTCGATGGCGACGCTGTAATGAGAGCCGGGCATTCCGTTTCCTCCCCACGGTCTTTCGCATATGGGAAACACGCCGGGATTTTCCCGGGAAAAACGCGCTACACCGCCCGGTGACCCAGGCCGACACACACCTCGTTGAGGTGGAGCAGGCCGATGCCGAAATACATGGCCACGCCGATGTGGTCGCCTCGGCGGGCGATGGCGATTTTGCCGCCCACGTTGAGGCCGATGGCCTTTGGCATGATCTGGGAGAGGGCCTCCCGCGCCGCGCCGGCCACCGCCCCCTCTTCGGGGTGGGCGTCGCTGATAAGCCCCTCCCGACGGGCGGCCACGATGGTGTGTTCAATGATTTTGCCGATGGAGGAGATGAATTCACCGCCGAAATCCACAGCCGCCGTTTTCATGCCCTCCCGGGCATATTCGGCCCGGAGGAGGCGTTCCCGGTCTCTGTTGGGGGTGATGGACATGGCCACGGCGGCGGCGGCCACTTCCCTGCTGGTGGACTGTTCGGCCATATATCCGTCACGTTCCTTTCAGCGGTTGGAGACCAGCGGTCAGAACGCAAGACATCCCCGGTTGCGTCCTCTGTCTTCTTTCGTCTGTCTTCTGTTGCGCTAAACGGCCATGCCCGCCGCGTGGCCTGTGGACCAGGCGATTTGCAGGTTGAAACCGCCGGTGTAGGCGTCGGCGTCGATGACTTCCCCGGCGAAGAACAGGCCGGATACCAGACGGGAGGCCATGGTTTTAGGGTCGAGTTCGCCCACCGACACGCCGCCCGAGGTGACCACGGCGTCCTCTATCGGCCCCAGGCCGGACACGGACACCGGGAACCCTTTGAGCAAAGCCAACAGCCGGGCGCGTTCCGCCTGGGTGATGGAATGCACTTTTTTGGCGGGGTCGATGCCCGACTTCTCGATTATAACAGGTATCATCTTTTTATGCAACAAATCCGCGAGAGCGTTTTGGAAATCCCGGTTGCGAAACTGGAGAAAGTCGCGGAGCAGGCGGGCGTCGAGCTTGTCCGGGTCGAGGGCCGGTTTGAGATCGACGGACAGCCGCCAGCGGCTCTGTGGGGGGCGCATGTGGGCCGAGGCGCTGAGGATGATGGGGCCGGAGAGGCCGAAATGGGTGAACAGCATCTCGCCGAAATCGGTGTACACCGGCTTACCCGCCCCGTTGTAAACGGCAAGAGCCACATTGCGCAGACTCAGCCCCTGCATGGCGGCGCAGCAGGGGTCGTCGGATAAGAGGGGCACCAGAGAGGGCACGGGGGGGCTCACCGTATGCCCGGCCAGGGCGGCCAGGCGGTATCCGTCGCCGGTAGAGCCGGTGCCCGGGTAGGAGACCCCTCCGGTGGCGACCACCAGGCGATCGCAGGGGTGCGCGCCCCTGTCGGTGCGGACGCCTTGCAGGACGCCGTCCCTTATGTCCAGGCCGGTCACCCGGCCGGGGGTCACGTTTACGCCCAGGCCGGACAGCCAGCCCTCCAGGGCGGAAACCACGTCCCCGGCCCTGTCGGACACCGGGAACACCCGGTTGCCTCGCTCGGTTTTGAGGGGGAGGGATATGGATTCAAAAAAATCCATCACGTCGAAAGGCGAGAAACGAGTTAGAGAACTGTGCAGGAATTTGGCATTTTGGGGGATATTTCTCAGGCATTCATCGACGGGGGCGTTGTTGGTCAGGTTGCAGCGCCCTTTGCCGGTGATGCGGAGTTTTTTGCCCGGAAAGCCGTTGGGGTCAAAGAGGGTGACGCTGTGCCCCCGGGCGGCGGCCATGCCGGCGGCCATCAGGCCGGCCGGGCCCGCCCCGGCCACCGCCACCCGGCGGAGTTCGGGTGCCCTATCGATGTTTTTCATAGATTTCATATTCGTCCCAAATGCGTTCCAAATCGGTGAAGGTCTTGGCCACGTCCTCCCCCCGGCGCATACCGAGGGCCACGATTAGGGCGTTGATCACCGCCAGCGGGGACACCAGGGAGTCCACAAAGGAGACCATGTCGCTGCGGGCCAGCAGGGTGAGCCCGGCGGTTTCGGCCAGGGGGGACTGGGGCGAGTCGGTCAGCGCGATGACCCGGGCCCCCCGGTCGTGGGCGTACCGCATGGTCTGCACGGTGCGCCGGGAATACCGGGGGAAGCTGATGCCGATCAGGGCGTCCTCCGGGCCGATGCGCATGACCCGCTCAAACATATCGCTGTCCGAGGCCGAACCGGCCAGGCGCACGTTGGGAAAGATGAGGTTTAAGTAAAAGGCCAGGAAAGAGACCAGCGCCGCCGAGGAACGGGCGCCCACGATGTAAATGTCCCGGGCGCTCAAGATGGCCTCCACCGCCCCGGCGAAGGTCTCCGGGTCGATGCTGTCCATGGTGGAGCGCAGATTTTCCAGGTCGGACATGAGGGCACGTTTGAGCAAATCCCCGCTACCCAGACGATCCCGGCCCAGTTCAATGCGCTGCACCGAGGTCAGGGTGGCCCGAATGGCCTCCCGGAGGGCCTTTTGCATTTGGGGGTAGCCCTCGTAGCCCAGTTCGGTGGCGAAGCGCACAATGGTGGACTCGCTGACCCCCACCGTTTCGCCCATGCGGTGGGCGGTCATGTAGGCGGCCTTGTCGTAGTGTTCGGATATGAAAGTGGCTATGGCCCGCTGGCCCTTGGAGAGGGCGGGCGCGTTTTCCCGGATCCGGGCGAACAGGTCGGTGGGCATGTTCGTACTCCTTGGCGCTTCAGATGTCAGCGATTTGTTTCGGGTTATGTATCGGCGTGTTCGGGGTGGAGTTTTTTGACTTCGGCGGGGGTGAGTTTGCGATAGTGGCCGTAGGGGACGCCCTCAATGGACAGGGGGCCCAGGCGGACGCGGCGCAGACGGACGACTTCCAGCTCGGCCTGCTGGCACATCAGGCGCACCTGATGGTGGCGACCCTCGTGGATGGTGACGGACACCACGCCGCCGCCGCCCTCATCGCGCCGGACGACGGCGGTTTTGGCGGGTTGGATTTTATATCCCTCTATGGTCATGGGCTGGGCCAGGGCGCGGGCGGCCGCGTCCATATCCCCCGACTTGAGCCCCACATGGTATTCCTTGTCGATCTCGTGGGAGGGATGGGTGAGGGTTTGCACCAGCGCGCCGTCGTTGGTCAGCAACAGAAGCCCCTCGGTGTTCATGTCCAGCCGTCCGACGGGCACCAGCCGGTCGGGAATGTCTGTCAACAGGTCGCGCACCGTTTTGCGGCCCTTTTCATCGGACAGCGTGGTCACCACCCCCCGGGGTTTGTGCAGCAGGATGGTGATGGGTTCGGGCCGGATGCTCAGGGGGCGGCCGTCGATTTCAATGGCGTCGTTTTCGGCGTCGGCGCTGTCGCCGACGGAGGCAACCTGTCCGTTGACGGTGACCTTGCCCCGGGCGATGAGGACCTCGGCGGCACGGCGGGAAGCCGCCCCATGGGCGGACAGGATTTTTTGCAGTCGTTCGCGCATCGTTACCTCGCGGCAGAGGGAAAGCCGAACATATGGTCTGGCTTCTAACCTCTGCCCTCTGAATGTTATGTAGGCGGAAAATTTTTCCGCCGGAGGGAATCAGTTGACTTTTTGCGGCTGCCGCCGGGCGAAGAAATCGGTGAGGGCTTGCCAGAAGGACTTCGTTTCGGAGACGTATTCGGGGACGTCTTCACCGTAGTAGAGTTCGGTCTGGCACAGCAGTTTGCCGTCCAGGAGGTAGCGGACGTGACCGGCGGCGGCGTCCCGGGCGACGGGGGCCCAGACGTACCAGGGCAGGTCGAGTTCGGTTTGCACGCGGGCCCATTCTTCCTCGGTCAGGGGGAGGGTCAGGGTGTCCCGGGCGCGGAGGGAGACGGTTCTGGCCTCGCCGGACAGGACGGGCGTCTGCCCGACGACGGCATCGGCGGCGCACAGCGTTCGGGTTTCATACCGGGCGAAGGCCTCGTCAAACAGGGCGGCGTGGTCCAGCCAGTCGTCCGGGTCGTTGAGGGTGACGGCGATGAGCATGCGCCCGTCGCGTTCGGCGGCGGACACCAGGCAGCGCCCGGCCTTGATGGTGTAGCCGGTTTTGACGCCGATGGCCCCCTCGTAGCTCCAGAGCAGCTTGTTGTGGTTTTGCAGCGCCCGCCCGGCCATATTGATGGTCTTGGTGGAGACGATTTGGCGGAAGTCCGGGTTTTGCATGGCCTCTCGGGCGATGAGGGCCAGGTCGCGGGCGCAGGAATAGTGCTGATTGGCGTTGAGGCCGTGGGGGTTGGCGAAATGGCTGCGGATCAGGCCCAGTTCTCGGGCTTGGGCGTTCATCAGTTCGGCGAAGGCGGGAATGTCCCCCGCGCAGTGGACGGCCAGCGCCTCGGCGGCGTCGTTGCCCGAAGACAGCAACAGGCCGTAGAGCAGTTCCCGCACGGTGAGCCGCTCCCCCTCCCTGAGGTACATGGAGGAGCCCTCCACGCCGGTCTGCGCCTTGGCGACGGTGACCACATCGCCCAGCCGGGCGTTTTTGAGCACGACCAGGGCGGTCATCATTTTGGTGGTGCTGGCGATGAGCATGGGGGTTTGGGGTTCCCGTTCGTAGAGGAACCGGCCGCTTTGCACGTCGAGGAGGACGGCGCACCGCGCCGAAGTGCCGAAGGCCTCGGCGGAG
>JAITQI010000168.1 GCA_031289065.1 Oscillospiraceae bacterium | reverse complement strand
AGAGATCTGCGAGGCGGCCGACGTCAACCGCAGCACCTTTTACACCCATTACGCCGACCAGCACGACCTGCTACAACAGATCGAGCAGGAACTCCTGCGCGAGATCAACGCCTACCTGGAGGGGTATAATTTCAAACAGCCCCTCCAGAACATCCAGCGCATTTTCGAATTCGTCCGGGACAACGCCGGGCTGTGCCGCGTCCTGCTGGGCGAACACGGCGACATCGCCATTCAGCGGGAGATCATGATGCTCGTCCAGCGCCAGATCGTGCAGGAGTGGCGGAACCAGGCCAGGCTGGACGACGAGATCGCCGACTACAGCTGCCTGTTCATCGTGGACGGCTGTATCGCCATCGTCCAGCGCTGGCTGCAAACCGGCCTGCGCCAAACCCCGGACGAAATCGCCGAGCTGGTTCTCCGCTTGACCTACCACGGCCTCGCCTCTTACGTGGGCGAAGAAGGGACATAAATAAAACACGGATCGCACAGGGCGTATCCGTGTGTATCCATGTTCATATATCGTGATTACGCGGCCGAAATCGCCATCAAAGGCTGTGAAATTTATTTTTTGTCTTCGGAGCGTCAGCCCAAACGCTGTCCCGCGGACAGGCATTCCTCGACCTGCGCCAACTGTTCCGGCGTGTTGACCCCCAAAATCTCGTCGGGGATTTCGCTGGCGCACACGCCCACGGAAAGCCCCTGCCGTTTGAAAAGGGCGGGCACGTCGGTCAGATAGAGCTCGCCCTGGGCATTGTTCGGACGGAGCTGCGCCAGCGCCGGAAAGAGCGCGGCGGACTCCATCACATAGACCCCCGCGTTGAGTTCGGGGACAGCCTTTTGCGCCGGGGTGCAGTCGGCGTCCTCCACCACCCGGTCAAAACCCCCGTCGGCATCCCGCAGCACCCGCCCGTAGGGCAACGCCCGGTTCGACACGCCGGACAGCAGGGTGCAGGCGTGGCCCGCCCGGGCGTGAACGTCAAACAGCCGCTCGTAGGTTGCCCGGCGCACCAGCGGCATGTCGCCGTAACAGATGAGCACCGGCCCGTCAAAGCCGGTCAGCAACGGCGCGGCGCATTGCACGGCGTGGCCGGTGCCCCGCTGCTCCAACTGCTCGGCATAGGGATAGGCGTCCCCCAGGGCCTGGCGCACCAGCGCCTGCCGGTAGCCCACCACGAGAACGGTGTCGGCCTTGGGCAGAAACGAAAGCGCGTCCAATACGTACCCGATCATGGGCCGCCCCAGCGCCGGGCGCATCACCTTGGGCAGCGCGTTCCCCTCGGAAAACATCCGAGTACCCTTCCCGGCCGCCAGCACAATCGCCTTGCGGTTATTCATGGCGCAATCCTCCCACACTAATGATAGGCCCGCACCCGCAGAGACGCCCCCAGGGATTCGGCCAAGGCGCGGCAGACGTCGATGTCTTCCTCGGGCAGGGTGCCCCGCACCACCGACATGACCACCCGGGGCACCTGCCCGACGGCCCGGCGCGTGAAGTCCAGCATCCCCGCGAAGGCGTCCGGGTAGTCGGGCAAACAGTGGGCCTCGTAATCCGAAGCGCGGGCGTAGTTGAGCGAAATGGAAACCACGTCAATGAGCCCAGCCAAGCGCGGGGTGACGTCCGTCCCGGCGATCAGGTTGCCCATGCCGTTGGTGTTGAGGCGGATGGGGACCTGGGGAAAGACCCGGCGGACATGGGCGGCGGTCTCCAGCAGGATGTCCAGCCGCTCGGTGGGCTCCCCGAAGCCGCAAAAGACCAGTTCGCTCTGGGCGGCCGGGTCGTGGGCGGATACGCTGTCCCAAATCTCCGCCGCCGAGGGTTCCCGGGGTAGCCACAGGGAAGAGGCGTCCCCCACCCCATCCATTTTGTCCCGCTCGCAAAAGTCGCAGTGGTTGGAGCAACGGTTGGTCAGGTTGACGTACAACCCGTCCCCCACATGATAGGTGATGGTCATCAGAGACCTCCTCAACGCGGTTTAAAGCGATAAAAATCCAAAACGGCCCCAATCAGTTCCGCCGCAGGACGTCCCAGGCGTCCAGCAGCCGCGTCGGCGTCCAGGCGGCGTTGGCCGGACTGGTGGAGGGCAGGGGCGTGATGGGGACGCCGACGACCGGCCGAACCAGCCGCTCATACAGCCCGGCGGCGGTCTGCCCGTTGGCGAACAGCTTCAGCCCCGGATGGGCGGCCAGCAGGGGCGCAAAATCGTTGGCCCGGGGAGCGCGGATGCTGGCGTCGGACGACCCTTCGATCCGGCAGGCCGCCAACACATCCCACAGCGCCACGCCGTTTATCGTCAGCAGCGCCGCCTTGTCCGCCCGCGTGAGCGGAACCGGTCCGCCGAAGAGGGCGGCCATCAGCGGCCAAAAGCGGTTGCGGGGATGCCCGTAATAAAACCCATCGGCCCGCGAGGCCGCCGACGGCATGGTGCCCAGCACCAAAACCCGCGCGCCCGGCCCAAGAAGGGGCGCGAACGGGTGGACGACGGCTTCAAGCGGCATAAAAAGACCCCCGGGAGAGAATGAAGAATGAAAAATGAGAAATGAAGAATGAAAAATTGAGGTGTCGCGCTGCGTGCGATGATTCAAGGTTTAAACTCATTTCCTGTCGGGGCGTTCTCCGGCTGCGCGGCTTCGGCGCTTTGTTCGGCGGCCCGCTGGGCGGCCAGCGCGAGAAACTGCGGTCTGTCCCTGTAAAACAGCTTCTCCAGCTCCGGGCTGTGGCCGCGCAGGGCGTGCGGGAAGGCGCGCGCCAGCGTGAACAGCGTGCTGTCGACGTTGTCTCTTGTGGCGGGGAGAAAGTGGCCGCGACCGTCCCGGAACCTCAGCTGCACCGAAAAGGTCATGGAGGCGCGGCGGGAGACAATCGATTTGTACAGCCAGACAAGCTCGGCGGTGGGGAAAATCTGATAGCCTAACGTCGTCAGGAAGACAAACCAGTCCGCCGTGATCAGAATGTACTTGCTCTTCAGCACAAACGGGCCGTTTTCCAGGGCCCGGGTGACCGCCGTGTTGATGGACGCGGCGCGGCCGCCGCTGACGGCGTCCAGCTTTTTAAAGGGCTTGCCGCGGGTGTAGTCTCCGGACAGGGTCAGGTTGAGGACGGCTTTGCCCAGCAAAAATAGCAGAAGCAACCCGAGCAGCCCGAAGAAAATCTGATCCATAAGCCGGTTGTTGCTCATGTTGATGTAAACGGGGGCGAAGGTGGCCAGCGTCTCTTCGTAGGAGAGTTCGGGGTTCGCCACAATGCTGTCCTGGGTGATTTTCTCGATCAGCGACCGGACGCGGTCGTCAGCGGCCATGAGGCGACCGGTAACGGGGAAAGAGAGGAAGTCGTCGCCGACGAGGGGCCTGTCGGACCGGCAGATGACGACCTGCTCCCCCGCGAAAAACGCGTAGTAACAATCCGCCTGCTTATTGGCGTCCTCCCAGGTGTAACCCGAGTCGAACAACTCGTCGGCCGTCGCGGACACATAGAAGCGGCGTGCGGCGAAGAGTTCTTCCAGCTCCGACGAGGAGTGGAAGGACGCCCGCGCCCCGTACAAATTGACGGGGCTTGGCAGGAAGAAGGCAAGATAGACGGCCACGGCGGCCACGAAAACGAGGATAACCACCAAGGCGTTGCGGCGGACGCGCCGCGCTTGCGTTTCGGCGAAAGACATCGGGCTTCACTCCAGTCAGATAAAGAAGTCGGAAAACAGAGGGCAGAAGACAGCGGGGCGGCGTCTCCGCGGGACTCCGCGCTGGGCGGGCGAAAGAGGCGAACCGATCAAGGGAAGCGGGGGGTCTGTCACCTTGCGTCTATTGGGTTTGGAGATCGGCGGCGGCGGCGCTGGCCGCCGCCGCGCCGTCGGCGCAGGCGGTGACAATCTGGTACAGCGCCTTGCGGCGTAAGTCTCCCGCTACGAATACGCCGGGGATGTCGGTGCGCCCGTCCGCCCCGGCGGGCACACGGCCCTCCTCGTCCAGGGGCACAAGGCCTCGGAGAAGCCCGTTCTCGGGCAGGGTGCCCACCGCCACAAACACCGCCGACACGGGCAGCCGATCCCGCTGCCCGGTTTTGACGTCCCGCACCGTCACCGCCGCCACCGCCGACCCGCCCTCGATGACCTCGGGGACGCTGTCCAGCCGGAAAACCACGTTGGGCGCGGCGCGCAGGGCGTCCTCCAAGCGTTTGGAGCCTCGGAAGGTGTCCCGCCGGTGGATGAGAGTCACTTGGCGGCACAGGCCGGACAGGTAGAGCGCGTCCTCCAGCGCCGTGTTGCCACCCCCCACCACCGCCGCGTCCCGGCCCCGGAAAAAGCCCCCGTCGCACACGGCGCAG
>JAITQI010000145.1 GCA_031289065.1 Oscillospiraceae bacterium | reverse complement strand
ATATGACGCTGGAGGCGTTGAAGGCCAAAGCCATCTCCACCACCTTGCGCGTTCCGATCTGGGCGGCGTTGACCGTCCCCTCGGACAGGCGTCGGCAGCACAGGGGCTTGCATTTGGCGTCCAGGCAGACCAGATAGGCGACCTCGTTTTTCAGCCCGGCGAAGAGGGGAAGGAGATATTCCCCCGCCTTTTCGGCGGAATCGAGGGGCTGATCCCGGCGGGATCCGGACAGCTTGTACCGCCGGAACAGCGCGGGCATCAGGGACAGCAGGGCCGCCGTGTTCCGGCCCACGCCGTCCACCCGGGCCAGTTCCTCCGGGGCGGCGTCCAGCACGCCGGACAGGGTGCCGAACGTGTCCAGGAGTTTGTGGGCCAGGGGGTTTGTGTCTTTCTGGGGCAGGGCGTAAAACAACAGGAGCTCCAGGATGTTGTGCTCGGGGAAGGCGTCCAGCCCTTCGGTGAGGAAGCGTTCCCGCAAGCGCTCGCGGTGTCCCGTGTGGGGCTGGCTCACGGGGCGATCTGGCGGCTACCCGGTTTGACCACCGGAACGCCCTGTTTGCAGAGGGCGCATTCTTCCGGGGACCAGGAGGGGATGTCCGTCTTCAGGCAGGCCCGAAACGGCACGCCGAAATCCACTTTGCCGCCGCTTCGATCCGAAATGGCTCCGACGCCGACTACGACGGCGCCCGCCGCCTGCGCCAGCGCGACGACCTCTTTCACGGTGCCGCCGGTGGTCACGTTGTCCTCCACCACCAGGACACGGGTGCCTGGAGCCAGGACAAACCCGCGCCGCAGGCGCATGACCCCTTCCTCGCGCTCGGCGAAGAGGTTGCGGCAATGCAGGTGACGGCTGACTTCATAGGCCATCTGCACGGCGCCTACCGCTGGGCCGATGACGGCCTCGATTCCTTCGCCGACAAACAAGCCGGCCAGACCGCGGCATAAAACTTCCGCCTTGTCCGCGTGTTCAAACAGGCGGGCGCACTGCATGTAGCGATCCGAATGGCGGCCCGAGGTCAGGCGAAAGTGCCCGGTCTGCAGGACGCCGGTTTCGGTGAGAACAGACAGCGCGGTTTCCTCCAAAGACATGCTGATTCCCTCCAAAGACATGTTCATTCACCTCGCATCCCTATCATACCGCAACTTCTCATTTTTGGCAATGCCTTTTTTGAAATTCCCTGAAAATTTTAGGGAATTTTTGCGGTCGCCGGGAAAAGCGGCGGGGGGCCCCAGGCGTTCTTGTGATGCTTACCCTCACGGGCACAATTGATTTCCCGGTTTCTTATCCTTTTGGCCGATAGGACAGCCGAAGGAGGCAGAAACGGGAATTCATTTTAAACGGCTCTTCCCGCCCTTGGGAAGGAGAAAACAGACGCCGCGGAGAGGGCCACAGGCAGCGGGGAGAGGCGGTAACGGTAAAGGGCGCGCCCTGCGCACCCTTGCCCATTATATCTGTCCCCTGTCCTCTGTCTTCCGCTCTCGTCTTCTTGACACCAAACCTTCCTTGGGATACAATTGACGGGGTCCTCGTTTGACGGATGACGCGCCGGGGTCGGCGCGATAGGGAGGGTGCGCATGGACAGGGTGTTCCGGTGTTACGTGGAAAAAAAGCCCGGCTTCGATGGAGAGGCGCGGACGCTGTTTCAGGATTTCAAAGGGTTTTTGGGTTTGACGACGCTGACCTCCCTGCGGCTGTTTCACCGCTACGACGTGGAGGGGATCGGGCCTGACATCTGGCGAGCCGCCCGGACGACCGTGCTGTCCGAGCCGGTGTGCGACGACCTGTATGAAGAGAATCCGCCGCCGCTGTCGCCGGACACCCGGTTGCTGACGGTGGAGGCCCTGCCGGGGCAGTACGACCAGCGGGCCGACTCCTGCGCCCAGTGCATTCAGATGATCACCGGGCGGGAACGTCCCCTGGTGCGGACGGCGCGGGTGTACGCGGCGCAAGGGTTGGATCAGGCGGCGTTTGACCGCATGACCGCCTATGTCATCAACCCCGTGGAGGCCGGTCCGGCCCCCGCCGAAAAGCCGAGCACCTTGCGCCGCCAATTCGACGCGCCTCAACCGGTGCCGGTGCTGTCCGGCTTCACCGGGCTGGACAGCGCGGGTCTGGCCGCCCTGCGGGAGACCCATGGGCTGGCCATGGATATGGCCGACCTGACGTTTTTTCAGAGCTATTTTCACACCGAGGGCCGGGATCCCACGCTCACCGAGCTCAAAGTGGTTGACACATATTGGTCGGATCACTGCCGCCACACCACGTTCCACACCCGCCTGACCGAGACCGACATCCGGGACACACGGGTGCGGCGGGCCTACAACGCCTATTTGGACGCCCGGCGCGACCTCTACGGCGCGGCGGCGGAACAGCGCCCGGTGACCTTGATGGACATCGCCACCTGCGGCATGAAATGGCTGAAACAGCAGGGTAAGCTCCCCCATTTGGACGAATCCGACGAGATCAACGCCTGCACCGTCCGGGTGCGGGCCGAGGTGGACGGCCAACCGGAGGACTGGCTGCTGCTGTTCAAAAACGAGACCCACAACCATCCCACCGAGATCGAGCCCTTCGGCGGCGCGGCCACCTGCATCGGCGGGGCCATCCGCGACCCCCTGTCCGGGCGGGCCTATGTCTATCAGGCTATGCGGGTGACCGGCGCGGGCGACCCCCGGGCCCCGCTGTCCGACACGCTGCCCGGCAAGCTGCCCCAGCGCAAGCTGACCACCACGGCGGCGGCGGGCTACTCCTCCTACGGCAACCAAATCGGCCTGGCCACCGGCTTTGTGCGGGAGTATTATCACCCGGGTTATGTCGCCAAGCGCATGGAACTGGGGGCGGTGGTGGGCGCGGCCCCGGCGGGTTGGGTGACGCGGGAAACGCCCCAGCCGGGGGACCTGGTGCTTTTGCTGGGCGGCCGCACCGGCCGGGACGGCATCGGCGGGGCCACCGGTTCGTCGAAAAGCCATGACGCCCGTTCGGTGACCGCCTGCGCCGCCGAGGTGCAAAAGGGCAATCCCCCCGAGGAGCGCAAGCTCCAGCGCCTGTTCCGCGACCCCGCCGTCACCCGCCTCATCCGCCGCTGCAACGACTTCGGCGCGGGGGGCGTGGCGGTGGCCATCGGGGAGCTGGCCGACGGGCTGCGCATCGATTTGGATAAGGTGCCCAAAAAATACGAGGGCCTTGACGGCACTGAACTGGCCATCTCCGAGTCCCAGGAGCGCATGGCGGTGGTGGTCTCCCCCGGGGACGCCGAGGCCATGATACGGGCGGCGGCCGCAGAAAACCTGGAGGCCACCGTGGTGGCCGAGGTGACGGCGGCGGCCCGGCTTGTCATGTGCTGGAACGGACAGACGGTGGCGGACATCTCCCGGGACTTTCTGAACACCAACGGCGCCCCCAAGACGGCCACCGCCCGGGTGAACCCGCCGGGGGGACGCGTTCCGACGGGGGGAGATAACGAATTGGCCTCCCGTCTGCTGGCGCTGGCCTCGGATTTGAATTTTTGCTCTCAAAAGGGTCTGGTAGAACGGTTTGACAGCTCTATTGGGGCGGGTTCGGTGCTGGTACCCCACGGGGGCGTCCACCGGGCCACCCCCACCCAGGTCATGGCCGCCCTGCTGCCCGCCCTGCACGGGCAAAGCGCCACCTGTAGCGTCATGTCCACCGCCTTTGACCCGGTCATGGCGGAGAACGACCCCTTCGGGGCGGCCCGCTGGGCGGTGATCGAATCGGCGGCCCGCTTAGTGGCGGCAGGGTGTAGCCGGGATGAAACCTATCTCACTTTACAGGAATACTTTCCCCGCCTGCGGGAGGAACCCGCCCGCTGGGGCTTGCCTTTGGCGGCTCTGTTGGGCGCTTTCGAGGCCCAGCGGGAGCTGGGGATCGCGGCCATTGGGGGCAAGGACTCCATGTCCGGCTCGTTCATGGACTTGGATGTGCCGCCGGCGGTGGTCTCTTTCGCGGTGACCACCGCTCCCGCCGACCGGGTGCTCTCTCCCGAATGGAAGGGACCGGGGCATGGCGTCTATCTGTTGGCCTCCCCCAGCACGAAAGAGGGCCGACCGGACTACCCCGCCCTGCTGGCTCGGTGGGACGATTTTCACGCCCTGTGCCGACGGGGCCGCGTCCTTTCGGCCATGACCTGCGGCGAGGGCGGCCCGGCGGGAGCGGTCATGCTCATGTGTTTGGGCAACGGCATCGGCTTTGCCACCGCGCCCCGGCCCGACAGCTTCCGCTGGTTCGACCGAACGGCGGGTGGCCTTGTCTTTGAATGCGACGGCGACGCCGCTCTGCCCGACGCCGTCCTGCTGGGACACACCGAGGACAGCGGGCGTCTGGCCTTTGGGGGTACCATTTTGCCCCTTTCCGCCCTGCGGGTGGCCTGGGAGAAGCCTCTGGCATCTGTCTTCCCGACGACGGCGGACGGCGATCAGACAGCGGACGGCAGCGGAGCGGCTGGTCTTACGGAGGACGGGGCCATGCCCGCGCTGGCCCATCCCGCCCGGGCGGCCCGGCCCTTGTCCCCACGGACGGCCAAGCCCCGGGCCGTCATCCCGGTCTTCCCGGGCACCAACTGCGAATATGACTCGGCCCGGGGCGTGGAACGGGCCGGGGGGGCGGCCCAGGTGCTGGTGATACGCAACCTGACCCCCGCCGCCCTGACCGAATCGGCTCAGGCCATGGCGGCCGCACTGGACCAGTCCCATATGCTGTTCATCCCCGGGGGCTTTTCGGCGGGGGACGAGCCGGACGGGTCGGGCAAGTTCATGGCCGCCTTCTTCCGGCATCCCCGGCTGACCGAGGCGGTGCGGGCCCTGCTTTTCCGAGGTGGCCTGATTCTCGGCGTGTGTAACGGTTTCCAAGCGCTGATAAAGCTGGGTCTTGTCCCCTACGGGGACATTCTCGATAGCGAGAAACTCGAGGCAACCCTCACGTTTAACAGCGTCGGTTACCGGTCACGCTACGTGACAACTCGGGTGTCGTCGGCGCTGTCCCCCTGGCTGTCCCGCTGTGAGTTGGGGCAGGTTCACACGGTGCCTGTGGCCCATGGGGAAGGGCGCTTTACGGCCTCCCCCGAGCGCCTGGCGGCCCTTGTCAGAAAGGGGCAGGTGGCCTTCCAATACTGCGACGCGCAGGGGCAGCCCTCTATGGCCACCGAGGTGAACCCCAACGGCTCCCTGTACGCCATCGAGGGGATCACCAGCCCGGACGGCCGGGTGTTGGGAAAAATGGCCCACACCGAGCGGTACAATCCCCTCTCCGCCAAGAACATCCCCGGGGAGAAGTACCAGCCGCTGTTCGAGGGCGGCGTGGATTATTTCCGGTGAATGACCGTACACTTTCATAAAGGAGTGTGACGCCTTTTGCGCACGCCGTTGTATGAGCGCCATGTCGCCCTGGGGGGGCGCATGGTGGATTTCGCCGGGTGGGAACTGCCGGTGCAGTATCCCGGAGGTATTGTGGCCGAACATATGGCCGTCCGGCAAGGGGTCGGGCTGTTCGATGTGTCCCATATGGGAGAGCTTCTGGTCGCCGGGCCGGAGGCGCTTCCCTTTTTGGGGCGGCTTCTGACCAACAACCTGCGCCGCCTGTCCGCCGGGCGGGCGGTCTACGCCCCCATGTGCCACGAAAACGGCGGCACGGTGGACGACCTGATCGTGTATCCCTATGAGGGGGCCTACCTGCTGGTGGTCAACGCGGCCAACACGGACAAGGACTTCGCCCATATCAGCGCCTTGGCCGCCGGGTTTCGGGTCACGGTGAGAAACGTATCCTCCGCTTGGGGGCAGTTGGCCCTTCAGGGGCCGGGGGCGGCGGCGCTGCTGGCCGCGCTGCCCGGCGGAGGGGCCATCGCGGCGCTACCCTTCTTCGGCTGCGGGTTGTTCCCATTTTTGGGAATCACCGTATTCTCTTCGGCCACAGGGTATACCGGCGGTCCTGGCTTTGAATTCTACCTGCCTGTCGGGGACGCGGCGGGGGTGTGGGACATCCTGGCGGAAGCCGGAGCGACGCCCTGCGGTCTCGGCGCCCGGGACACGTTGCGTCTGGAGGGGGCGTTGCCCCTGTACGGCCACGAGCTGGCCGACGACATCTCGCCGCTGGAAGCCGGGCTGTCCCGATTTGTCAAATTTGAGAATGACTTTTTGGGCCGTGCCGCCCTGGAGAAACAGGCTGAGAACGGCCCGCCCCGGCGGCTTGTCGGGCTTGTGATGGAGGGCCGCGCCGTTCCCCGGGCGGGGTACGCCGTTTTATTTGAGAATCGGGTCTGCGGCACCGTGACCTCGGGGGGCGTGGCCCCGGCGCTGGGACGGAATATCGCTCTGGCGCTGGTTGAAGCCGAGGGCGACGGCCCTTACGCCGTAGACATTCGCGGTCGAGCAGAGGCGACGCGGTTGGTGCCGCTCCCCTTCTATAAAGGCTGAGGGCGGGGTTGGAAGCGGGGATGGGTTTCTCTTGGCGTTTCTTCCCCTGTTTTCATCTCCTTTCGCATTCTTTCTCACGAATAGGACCAATCCCCTGTTGTTTTTTTGTATTTCTCGTGCCTTGAGAATGGCTCGATTCTGTGTATTTCATGCAGAAATAGGCGCGTTTCGTATTTCGCCGCGCCCAATTCTATAAATCACAGTAAAATCATGTCGGAGGTTTTCGTATGGCGGATGTCAAAGCGGGTCTCTATTATTCCAGCGAACACGAATGGCTGCGGGCGGACGATGATGCCGTCTATTTGGGCATCACCGATTTTGCCCAGTCCTCCTTGGGGGACATTGTGTTTGTCGATGGCGAGCCGGTGGGCTCCCAGCTGTCGGCCGGGGATGTGGCCGGGGTCATCGAGTCGGTCAAGGCCGCCTCGGATCTGTACGCGCCGGTGTCGGGGGTCGTCCTGGCAATCAACGGGCGGCTGGCCGAGACGCCTGAGCTTCTCAACGAGGAGCCCTATGCGTGCTGGATTGTCAAGCTGACGCTGTCAAACCCGGCGGAGCTGGACGGGCTGATGGACGCTAAGGCCTACGCGGCCTTCTGCGAAGGTCTGTAAGTCATGTCGTATCTGCCGTATACCGATGGGGAGCGGGCGGGGCTGCTGGCGGCGCTGGGCCTTTCCACGCCCGGGGCGCTGTTTGAGGACATCCCCGCCGCCGCCCGGGCCGGGGGCATCGATGGTCTGCCCGGGCCCATGGACGAGTGCGCCCTGGCGGCCCATCTGACCGAACTGGCCGGGCAAAACGACCCCGCCGCCACCCCTTTTTTGGGAGCGGGTGTCTATGACCACTACATCCCCGCCGCCCTGGCGGGCTTGGTATCCCGTTCGGAATTCGCCACCGCCTACACCCCCTATCAGCCGGAGATCAGCCAGGGGACGCTGACGGGGATTTTCGAGTTTCAGAGTCACATCACCCGCCTGACCGGGCTGGACGTGGCCAACGCCTCCCAGTACGACGGGGCCAGCGCTTGCGCCGAGGCTCTGTTCATGGCCGTGGGGCAGACCCGGAAGCATCGGGCCCTGGTGTCCCGGGGCGTCCACCCCGAGGTGCGGCGGACGTTGCGCACTTACGCCCGCTTCCGGGGGGTGGAACTTGCGGAGACCGATACCGACCCGCAAGGGCAAAGCCTTACCGGTCTGTCCGAGGCCCTGACCGACGACACGGCGGCGGTGATCGTCCAGAACCCCAACTTTTTCGGGGTTCTGGAGCCGATGACGGCGATAGCCGCCCTGGCCAAGGCGGGAGGCGCCGCCGCCGTGGCGGTGTGCGACCCCTTGTCCCTGGCGGTTCTCAAGCCGCCAGGGGCCTGCGGGTTTGACATCGCCGCGGGGGAATGCCAGCCGCTGGGGCTACCGCCTTCTTTCGGCGGGCCTCACGCCGGTTATCTGGCCACCAAGGAGAGTTACTTGCGGCGTATGCCGGGGCGTATCGCGGGGCAGACCACAGACGCCCAGGGGCGGCGGGCCTTTGTGCTCACCCTCCAGGCGCGGGAACAGCACATCCGGCGGGACAAGGCGGTGTCCAACATCTGCTCCAACCAGGCGCTGTGCGCCCTTACGGCCACAGTCTATCTGAGCCTGATGGGGCCGAAGGGTCTGGTCAAGGCCGCCGCCTTGTCAGCCATACACATGGACGACCTGCGGCGGACGCTTGTGTCGCAATACGGCTTTACCCAGGTGTTTGACGCCCCCTTCTTCCGGGAATGTGTCCTGCGCCCGCCGGAGGGTGCGGTCTGCGATTGGGGGTACGACCTGTCGGCGGACTATCCCGAGCTGGCCGGGGCGCGGCTGCTGTGCTGCACCGAAAAGGACGGGGCCGAGCGCCGGGGGCGCATCCTGTCGGCCTGGGAGGCGAACCGATGAGCAAGGTGATTTACGAACACGGCCGTCCGGGACGGGGCACCGACTATCTTCCCGAGGTCGAGGTCGATTTGGCCGCTCTGTTGGGGGTGGACAATTTGCGGGGCGCGCCGCCGCCCCTGCCCGAGGTGGGGGAAAACGAGGTGGTGCGGCACTACACCAACCTGTCCCGGCTCAACTACGGGGTGGACACCGGCTTTTACCCTCTTGGCTCCTGCACCATGAAATACAACCCCAAAATCGGCGAGGCGGCCGCCTGTCTGCCCGGTTTCGCCGGACTGCATCCCTATGCCCGCCCGGAACACGCCCAGGGGGCGCTGCGGGTGCTGTACGACATGGAGGCCCATCTGTCCCGCATCTGCGGCATGGCCGCCTTTTCCCTGCAACCGGCCGCCGGAGCCCATGGAGAGCTGACCGGTCTGATGATGATTTCCGCCTGGCATGAGAGCCGGGGGGACACCGCCCGCCGGGTCATGCTGATCCCCGACTCGGCCCACGGTACCAACCCCGCCTCGGCGGTCATGGCCGGTTTTACGACGCGGCAAATCCCCTCGGACAGCCGGGGGCTGGTGGATTTGGAGGCTTTGAAGGGGGCGCTGGGGCCGGAGGTGGCCGGTCTGATGCTGACCAACCCCAACACCTTGGGGCTTTTTGAGCGGGACATTTTGGAGATCGCCCGGCTGACCCACGAGGCGGGGGGCCTGCTGTACTACGACGGGGCCAACCTCAACGCGATTTTGGGGCACACCAGCCCGGGGGCCATGGGCTTTGACGTGGTTCATGTCAATCTGCACAAGACCTTCGCCACGCCCCATGGGGGCGGTGGGCCGGGCTCCGGCCCGGTGGGGGTCACCGAAGCCTTGGCGCCCTTCCTGCCCGTGCCCCGGGTGGTATCCACAGCGGAGGGCCTCCGGCTGGAAACAGACAGGCCGCTGTCCATCGGACGGGTGCGCTCCTTTTACGGCAACTTTGGGGTCATCCTGCGGGCTTACGCCTACATTCTGCGGCTGGGGGGCCGGGGGCTGACCGAGGCGGCGGAGGCGGCGGTGCTCCATGCCAACTATGTGCGGGCCAAGCTGCGGGGGGTGTACGACATCCCCTACGACCGGGTTTGTATGCATGAGTGCGTATTTTCGGCGGCCCGGCAGAAGGAACACGGCGCGTCGGCCGCCGACATCGCCAAGGGACTCATTGACCGGGGCTTCCACCCGCCCACCATGTATTTCCCCCTGACCGTGCGGGAGGCGTTGATGGTGGAGCCCACCGAGACCGAGACGCCGGAGACGTTGGACGCCTTCATCGAGACCATGACCGAGTTGGCCGCCCTGGCTGAGAGGGATCCGGACGCCCTGAAGGCGGCGCCCCTGTCCGCCCCGGTGGGCCGCCCCGACGAGGCGCAAGCGGCCCGAAAGCCGGTTCTCACTTTTAAGGAGTAGGCACTTCTCGTTTTGGAGAAAATCAACAAAGAGAGCGGTTCCATCATTTTGGAACCGCTCTCTCGTCTTGTTTCTTTATGAGGGGAAACTTATCCTTCGGTCACGTCGGCGGGGGGGAGGGGCGGTTCTTCCTCGGCGGGGGGTTCGTCCTCAGCCGGGGGTTGGTCTTCGGGGATCGGGGAAAACTCCGGGGGAGCGGGGGGCTCTCCGGAGGCCCCTGGGTCGGAGTCGTCCGGCGGGTCGAGGTCAGACGCGGGCGGCGTTTCCTCGGGGCGGGGGGACTCTGTCACGTCCGGCGTGATTTCCGGCGGGGGGGTGGGCGGCGCGAAGTATTCCGCGGCGGGGCGATCGTCCACCAGAATGAGCCGCCCTCGGAGGATGAGGCGCTGACGAGCGCTGCCCGGCGGGTGACAGGTGATGAGTGTCAGCAGGCGCGGCTCCTCGGACACCGTGTGCATGACCGAAATGTCGGTGTTGGAGACGACGAAGGTCGAGATGGTTTCATAGGTATACACATGCTCCTGGTACTGGACGAACACATAGTCCCCCGGGGCCATCAGCTCCAAGTGGCGGAAGGGGTGCATCCGGGCGGTGACGCGGTGGCCGGCGATACAGACGTTGCCGAGCTGGTCGGGCATGGGGGAGCCGTTGACGTGCCCCGCCCCCCAAACCAACTGGCTCTGCCTGGTACCGGCGATGATGTTGACCGACGTGCCCAGTTTGGGGATTTTGAGGATGCCCAGCACCGTCTGCTGGACGCTCATGTCCACACCGTCACCGAAATCGGACAGATTTTCCTCCCCAGGCAGGGAAAGTTCCTCGTCTTCAGGGGGGTCGCTCCCGGGTTCAAAGGACGCGGCGGGCGGGGGCGGCGCGGCGTCCGGGGCGAAGACGGGGGGGGTGGGGTCGGGGAGGGCCTCGTAGGAGTTGAATTCGTCTTGCTGTTTGAAGTAAATCTGCCAGGGATAGTTGGCCGCCTCATAGACCCCCGCGAACAGCATGAGACTCGCGCCCGCGCCAATCAGGCAACGGGCGGCTATCTGCACAGCGGTCGGTTTGCGCCGTCTGCGCGGGGTTTTGACGCGCTTCCCTTTTGTCATAAATTACAACCGTCTCGTCAGTTTTTGGAGAGATAAAGTTTGTCAATCAACCTAACGATAACCGATAGGAACGTCAGCCTCCGGAGGAAGACTCCTGGGAGACTTCGGCCGTTTCGGCCAGCGCGGATGTTCTCGGGCGGAAGACCAGCACCCACACGAGAACGAAGGTGAACGATACCAGCAGGCTGGCCGCCAGCGCGGCGGGGGATCCTTCTGTCTCCAGCGGGGACAGCGGCGGATCCTGATCGTCCACGATCTCAATGTCGGGGTCTTCGGATCGGGGCGCCGGAAGCTGCTCGGTATAGCTCACCAGTCCGGTCGCCAAGAGCAACGC
>JAITQI010000105.1 GCA_031289065.1 Oscillospiraceae bacterium | reverse complement strand
GTGTATTCCGAAGCGAGCTTTCCGTTTTCGTCATATAAAAGCGCGTCCACGCCCGCCTGGTCGAACGGAAAGCTGTCCGCAAAGCCCGTTTCCTCGCAGATAAGCGCCGCGCTGGGCCCATCCTCCAAGGAAACGCGGGCGGAAAAACCGCCGCCCGGCGTGACGGGGGCGCAGGAGGCGGACAAAACCAAGCCCGCCGCCAAAAGCAACGTCATTGCGCCGCGTTTGGCCCGCCTCCTTCTATGCCCCGCCATCCGCCTTCTCACAGCGGCAGTCCGCCCGCGAGGTACCCCCTCTGTTCCGGTGTGAGGGTCAGCGCCTCGGCGACCAGAGCTTCCTCCAATTGCGCCTCCGAGGAAAACGCGGCGATGGCCACCGTGGGGAAGCCCGTGTGGGACATGAGATAGGACAGCACCACCGCGCCTGGCGGCACCCCCAGCTCCCCCGCCAGCACCCGCACCCGCTCGGCCCGCTTGTCGTTCTCCTTCAGGTATCCGAACATGCGGGCGAGATTAGCCGGGACTTCGCCGCCGATCCGTTTGGTCAGATAGCCCCGCGCACTGGGCGACCAGGCCATCACCGGGAAGTTGTTTTCTTTGTACCACAGGTATTCCGCCGTGTCCATGACCACATGAGTCACATCCCCCGACCGGGCGTTGGTGGTCAGGGCCAGCGCCCAGCAGATTTGGCTGACGGCAAATTCCGGAAGCCCGGCCCCGGCGGCGAAGGCGTTGGCCTCGGCAATCCGCCCCGCCGTCCAGTTGGACGCCCCCAAAAACCGCACCTTGCCCGCCCGGACAAACTCGGCCAGAATGGGCATGATCTCCTCCACCGGGCAATAAATGTCGTCCCGGTGCAAATACAGCACGTCCACATAGTCCAGCCCCAGCAGCTTCAGGGAGGTCTCCAGCTCTTGCGTCAGGATGTCCCGGGTCAGCCGCCCCTTGGGGGGCCGCCCGCAATCGTGATGGCCGCCCTTGGTGCATACCGTGAAGCTGTCCCGAGGCTTGCCGCGCAGATAGGCCCCCAGATAGGTCTCGGCCTCCCCGTCCCCGTACAGCCGGGCCGTGTCAAAACAGTTGCCCCCCGCCGCCAAATAGCGGTCAAAACAGCGGTGCGCCAGCGCCCGCCGCTCCGCCTGCTCGATTTTGTTGTGCCCCATGGTCAGCCGCGTAATGTCCAGCGTCCCGGACGAACCCTTCAGTGTGATGGTTTTCATACGTCTCTCCTCTTTTCATGTATGGTTTTCTCTCTCACACAGTATACAGCTTTTTCCTCCCTCTGCCAAGTCCCCCGGGGGCTATTTTCCTCGCGCCGTCAGGCCCCCCACCAACCTCCGCCAGAGGAAAATCGCGTACCCCAACAGAATCACCGACTGGATAGCCAGTAGAACAAGGCCCAAGCCCTCCACACCGTCGATGGTGATAAACGCGATGAAATCATGCGCCGTGTGCCAGACCATGACGGGGATCAGGCTCCCCGTCACAAAAACCGTCTCGGCGGCGACCACGCCAAAGAGAGCCGCAAACGCGATTTGCAAAACCACATAAAGCGGGTCCGCGCCGGACAGCGCCGTGGCGGCGTGACCGAGGCCGAACAGGGCGGCGGACAGTACCACCGCCTTTTTCACGCCGATTTTTTCCAGGACACGCAGAATCAGCCCCCGGAAATAGAGTTCCTCGTGAAAGCCCACCACGCAGGTAAACACCAGCAGCGCGACCACACGCGCCGCGTCGTTCGCCCCGTTGAAGCCCGTGGCAAACGGCAACGCCTCCACCACCACCAGCGGTAGCAAATAGAGCAGCCGGGCCAGCCAACCGCTCTCCGGGCGCTTGAACCCGGTTTCGGAGAAGTTATGGCGGCTCTTCCGCACAAACAGCAGCCCGATCCCGCTGGAAACCGCGAAGGCGGCCGCCTGTACCCAGATGCTCGCCGGCTCTTCAAACGACTGTATGGAAATGACGGCCCCCGCCACCGACGCGAACAGGATCGGCACAAAGGCCAGCAGCACGGCCTTGACAACGGGAGACAGTTGAATCTTTTTCATGTTCATACCCCTTTACAGTTTAAGTGTGCGGAAACATAAACGCATAAAACGCGTGAAATACGTTTTTCATCATATGGCGCACTTCCTCGTCGGGCAGTGCCAGGCCGTTGGCCGCGATCATGGTGGCCATGCCGTGTACATAGAGCCAGATGTTCATAAACAGCGCCTGCCGTCCCTCCTCGCCGCCGTCCGGGCTTTGAATATCCTTGAGAATGAAGGCGTGTTCCTTGGGATGAACCAGCTCGGTGAAGCTGTCGATTTGGATATTGTCGGACAAGAAGAGGATTTTGAACAGCTGCCGCTCCTGTTTCGCAAAGTCGATATACGCCAGCCCGGTCTGCAAAAACGCGTCGCCCTCCCCTTCGTCTTGGGCCAAACATGCGCCGAAATACCGGTTGATGTACGCGATCAACTCGTCTTTCAGCGCCTCCATGTTGGCAAAGACGCTGAAAATCGGCTTCGTAGAGCAGCCCAGCTTGCGTGCGAGGGCCCGTGCGTTGATCGCCTCCATCCC
>JAITQI010000107.1 GCA_031289065.1 Oscillospiraceae bacterium | reverse complement strand
AGGCGCAGGGTCAGGCGGAACGCCCGTCTCTGTGCTGGCGTCCCCTGGGGGCCTGCATGGGCAACGTGCGATTTTTCCGGCATCTGTTCTCCTTTCCCCTGTGCGCCGGGCTGTTTTTTCCCGGATACGGGCAGCCCTCCGCCGGGCGGTGGGGGCCGACGCCCACCCTGACGGCCCGGGCCAGGCCGTCCATCCTCTCGCTTTCGGCCGCCCCTCACGCGCCGCCGGGGTCGGCGGTCTCCCCTCTGTTAAATCGGACAACCCCGGTTGTCCCTATTTTGTAAAAAGGTTGTGAATACACCCATGCATAACGCTTACAGAAGCAAATACACCTTCTTCATCGTCGCGCTGGTCACAGTGCTGGTCGCTACGGTGGTCTTCGGACTGTTCGGCCGCCCCCTGTCCGCGCAGAACATGCGCTTCGGCATCGACATCAACGGCGGCGTTGACGCCGTCTTTGAGCCGGCGGACGAGAACGTCAACCCCACCCAAGATCAGATCGACTCGGCCCGCTCCATCATCGAAACCCGCCTGGACGCCGCGAGCATCCTGGATCGGGACGTCACCAACGACGATCGGCACATCTTTGTCCGCTTTCCCTGGAAGTCCGGACAGACCGATTTCGACCCGGCGCAGGCCATTAAGGAACTGGGGGAAATGGCCCATCTGACCTTCCGCGATCCGGACGGCAATGTGGTTTTGGAGGGCAGCCAGGTGGCCTCGGCCTCCTTCGAGCGTCAGACCGACGCCACCACGCTGACCTATCAGGTCAATCTGCGCCTGACGACGGAGGGCCGGGAGGCCTTCTATGTGGCGACCGCGGCGTTGGTGGGGCAGAGCATCTCGATCTACATGGACGAAACCATGATCTCCAATCCCACCGTCAACTCGGCCATCGACGACGAGACCTGCCGGATCACCGGCACCTTCACCGCCGCGGAAGCCCAGACGCTGTCCAATCAAATCAACTCCGGCGCGCTGCCCTTCGCGCTGACCTCCCGCAACTACAGCACCATCAGCCCGATGTTGGGCACAAACGCCCTGGAAGTCACGCTGTTTGCCGGGCTGCTGGCCTTCCTGCTGATTTGCATCGGCCTGATTCTGTACTACCGTCTGTCCGGCGTGGTGGCCAGTATCGCCCTGGTGCTGCAAATCTCCGGTCTGCTACTGATCATGTCCGGGATGCAGCTCACTCTCACCCTGCCCGGCATCGCGGGTATCATCCTATCCATCGGCATGGGGGTGGACGCCAACATCATCATCGCCGAACGCATCCGGGATGAGCTGCGCAGCGGCAAGGGCATCGATTCGGCGATCTCCTCCGGCTTCGCCCGGGCCTTCACCGCCGTGCTGGACGGCAACATCACCACGGCCATCGCGGCCATCCTCATGCTCATCTTCGGCTCGGGCACCATCAAGTCCTTCGGCTACACCCTGCTGTTCGGTCTGATTATGAACTTTGTGGGCGGCGTGCTGTCCACCCGCCTGATGACCGCCTCCCTGACCCAGTTCAAGCCTTTCCGCAAGCCCACCATGTTCCTGTCCGCCAAATCTTTGGCGCGCAAGGAAACCAAGATCATCAACTTCTATCAGAAGAAGAAAATTTTCTACGCCGCTTCCGGTGTCTTCGCGCTTCTCGGCATCGTCGCGCTGCTGGCCCGGGGCGGGGTCAACCTCGACATCCAGTTCACCGGCGGGGCCATCCTCAAGTACGAAATCGCCGACAGCGCGGACTTCGACGTGGACACGGCCTCCCGGGTGGCCAACGACGCCCTGCCGGGGCACAACGTCACCGCCCAAAAAACAACCGACTTCTTCGCCCAGGGGGGCGGCAACAAGCTGGTGCTCAACCTGGCCGGGGGGGATTCCCTCAACACGGATGAGTTCGCCGACATCACCCTGGCCCTGCAGGAGGCCTTCCCCGAGGTGGGCTTCCAGGCCCCCGTCGAGACCAACAACGTGGCTCCCTTCTTTGGGGCGCGGTTCCTGCGCAACGGTCTGCTGGCCGTCCTGCTGTCCTTCCTGTTCATCATGATTTACGTCTGGTTCCGTTTCCGCAAGATTCACGGCCTGTCGGCCGGGGCGATGGCCATGCTGGCGCTGTTCCACGACGTGCTGTTCGCCTTCTTCGCCTTTGGCATCTTCGGCATCCCGCTGGGCGAATCCTTCGTGGCGGTCACGCTGACCATCTTGGGTTTCTCCATCAACGACACCATCGTCATCTACGACCGTCTGCGGGAAAACATGCGCAAGAGAACCGATCTCTCCCCGGACGGGCTGGTCAACCTGAGCCTCTCCGAGACGCTGACCCGTTCCATCAACACCAGCGTCACCGTGCTGGGCAGCTTGCTCATCGTCTTTGTGCTGGCCGCCGGGAACGGGTTGGATTCCCTCACCAGTTTCGCTCTGCCTATGGCCATCGGCACGGTCTTCGGCTGCTTCTCCTCCATCGGCATCGCCGGGCCGACCTGGGCGGCGTGGCAAAACCACAAGCTGAAAAAGCTCCCGGTCGGAAAGGCCAAAGCCGGTCGGTAAACTCCCTGGCACAAAAAACGGGCGGCACTTGCCGCCCGTTTTTTGTGGGGGGTCACCGTATGACACGGACTATGAAACGCCGCCTTGAAAGGGGGATTCCCTGTGTTTTGGGACAAATGGTGGGCCCGGCTGACCGGGTGGCTTCCCGCCTGGGCGCGGACGGACGAGGTGTCCCGGTTGGTTCGCTACGCCCTTGTGGGCGGGCTGACCTTCGCGCTCAACATGGCGTTGCTGGCGCTGCTGCGGGAACCGTTGGGCTGGCAGGCCAGCGACCTGTTGGACAACCTGGCCAATATTTTCTCCACCGTCTGCGCGGTGGTTTTCAACTACGCCCTGAGCAAACGGTTTGTCTTCCGCAGCCGCTGCGGTAGCCGACGCGCCCTGCTCCGGGAGATGCTCTCCTTCTTCGGGGCCCGGGGCGTCACCCTGCTGTTGGACGCGGGGGGATATCTTCTCCTGGTCACGGCGCTGGGCGCTTCCGCCTACTGGTCGAAGCTGGCGCTCTTTTTCGTGGTGCTGCTGCTGAACTATGTGTTCTCTAAAGTGTTTGTATTCAAACAGAGGACAGAGGACGGAGGACAGAAGACAGCGTGATTTTTTACAGTTCTTCGCCTTTGGCGTTGAAGAGGGGCAAGCGTTCGAGATAGCGAATGTCTTGGCGCAGATGGGCGTCGCCTTCGGCGAGGACGGCGAGACGTCCGGCTACCGTGCCGCCGGCGGTGATCACCAGCTTTTCCAGGGCGCGGAGGCTCTCCCCTGTGGAGATCACGTCGTCCACCAGGGTCACGCCTTTGCCTCGCATGGCCTCGGCGTCGTCCCGGTCGATATAGAGGGTCTGGCGGGCGGCGGTGGTGATGCTCCTGACCTCCACGGAGCAGACGTCTTTCATGTACAGCTTGGCCGCCTTGCGTGCGACCAGGTAGGGCAGGCCGCTGACGCGGGCCATCTCGTAGACCAGGGGGATCCCCTTGGCTTCGGCGGTGATGAGCAGGTCGGTTCCGGGGGGGAGGATGCCCAGGAGGTGTTCGGCGCAGGCGCGGGTGAGCTCCACGTCCCCGAAGATGACAAAGGCGGCAATATACAGGTCGTCGCTGATTCCGCACAGGGGCAGCCGACGGGTCAGGCCCGCCGCGTGAAGGGTGTAGTCCATGTTCGGCTCGGCTCCTTTGGGCTTTCATTTTTCTTACTATGGTCCGCCGAGAAACAGTATACCGGAAAACGTGCCCAAAAACCTATGAACATTTTGTAAATTTTTGTCTTGCTCTCCTACAAGCCCCGTGGTATAATGTGCCCGTATGAAGGAGATTGGGGGGCGGTCGGCCCCGAAGAATGAAGGAGGCAAGTTGAATGGAGAAATTTTTCAAGCTCAAAGCCTACGGCACCAAACCCGGCACCGAAATCCTCGCGGGCTTCACCACTTTTTTCACCATGGCCTATATCATCTTTGTCAACCCCGCCATGCTGGCCTCGACCGGCATGAATCAGAGCGGCGTCTTTGTGGCCACCTGCGTGGCGGCCGCCATCGGCACCCTGCTCATGGCGCTGTTGGCCAACCTGCCCTACGCCCAGGCCCCTGGCATGGGCCTGAACGCCTTTTTCACCTACACCGTCTGCATGGGCATGGGTTTTGTCTGGCAGGAAGCGCTGGCCATGGTCTTCATTTGCTCCCTCATCGCCATCGTCCTGACGGTGACCAAGGTGCGGCAGTCCCTGCTGCTGGCCATCCCCCGCTCCCTGCAAAACGCCATCGGGGGCGCCATCGGGCTGTTCATCGCCTACATCGGGATCAAGAACGCCAACATCATCGACTTTTCGGCGACGGCGGCCGGTCTCACGGCGGGGGACACGGCGGTGCCCGAGCTGGTCAAGTTCAACAACGGACCGGTGCTGCTGGCCCTGTTCGGCCTGGTGCTGGTCATCGTGCTGCTGGTCTTCAAGGTCAAGGGGGCGCTGCTCATCGGCATCATCGCCTCCACCGCCATCGGGGCGCTGCTGCAAGGCGCGTTCGGCGTCAGCATGGCCATGCAGCTGACCGACATCAAATTTGACATGTCCGCCGTGAGCAGCGTCAAAGAGGTGGCCTTCTCCTTCTTCGGCAAGCCCGGTCTGGGTTCGCTGTTCACCGACCCCAACCGGGTGTTTTTGACGATCATCGCCATTCTGGCCTTCACGCTGACCGATATTTTCGACACCATCGGCACCTTTATCGGCACCGGCCGGCATTCGGGCATCTTCACCGACAAGGACGAGGCCGCTCTCAAAACCGGCTCCGGCTTCAAGACCCGCATCGAGCGCGGCCTGTTCGCCGACATGACCGCCACCCTGTGCGGCTCCCTGCTGGGCACCTCCAACGTCACCACCTATGTGGAGTCCTCGGCGGGCATCGGCGTGGGCGGGCGCACCGGTCTTTCGTCCCTGGTCACCGGCATCCTGCTACTGCTGTGTGTGCCGCTGGCTTCGGTGGCGGGCATTGTGCCCGCGTCGGCTACCGCGCCGGCGCTGATCATCGTGGGTGTTCTGATGATGGGCTCCTTTGCCCACATCAAGTGGAACGACTTTGAGGAGGCTGTGCCGGTCTTCTTCACGGTGATCTTCATGGTGTTCAGCTATTCGATCTCCAACGGCATCGCGGCCGGGTTCATCTTCTACTGCATCGTCAAGCTGTGCCGGGGCAAGGTCAAGGAGATTCACCCCATCCTGGCCGGGACGGCGGCGGTCTTCCTGATCAGCTTCATTTTGCAGGCGATTCAGTCAGTGACCTGATTTTATCGGTGGTTTTCGGAGGGGCGCACGGGGGGCGCCCCTCCGGTTTTATTGTGGTGGACTTTTTGGGCGGTTTGAGATATACTGTTGTCGTATTTTTTATGGGAGGTGTTTTTCTATGTCCATTTTGGTGACCGGCGGGGCCGGGTATATCGGCAGTCACGTCTGCGTGGAGCTGCTGGCGGCGGGGGAGGACATCGTACTGTTGGACAACTTCTCCAACGCGGAGCGGACGGTGGCGGATCGGATCAGCGAGCTGTCCGGGCGGACGTTCCCGGTGTGCGACGTGGATTTGCTGGATCGGGAGGGCCTGGGCCGGGTGTTTGCCGGGCACGATATCGAGAGCGTCATCCATCTGGCCGGGCGCAAGGCGGTGGGGGAATCGGTCAGCCTGCCGGTGCTTTACTATCACAACAACATCACCGGCACGCTACATCTCTGCCAGGCCATGGCCGAGGCGGGGTGCCACAGCATGGTGTTTTCGTCGTCGGCCACGGTGTACGGCGCGAACCCCATCGTGCCCTTCCGGGAGGATTTCGCGCTGTCGGCCACCAGCCCCTATGGCATGACAAAGGTGGTCATCGAGCGGATTCTGACCGACCTGGCCGCCGCCGAGCCGGACTGGCGGTTTTGCCTGTTGCGGTATTTCAACCCCATCGGGGCGCACCCGTCCGGCCTGTTGGGCGAGCGACCCGACGGCGTTCCCAATAATTTGCTGCCCTACATCGCCCAGGTGGCCGCCGGTCAGCGGACGCACCTGACCGTTTTCGGCGACGACTACCCCACCAGGGACGGCACCGGCGTGCGGGACTATCTGCACGTGGTGGACTTGGCGCTGGGGCATCTGAAGGCGCTGGCGTATGTCCGCGCCCATGCCGGGGCCGAGGCGGTCAACCTGGGCACCGGGACGGGGTACAGCGTGCTGGAGATTGTGGCGGCCTTCGAGCGAGCCAGCGGGCTCAAGATTCCCTATATCGTCGCGCCGCGCCGGGCGGGCGACATCGCCGTCATGTCCGCCGACCCCGCCAAGGCGGAGAGGTTGCTGGGCTGGAAGGCCCTGCGGGGGTTGGACGACATGTGCGCCGACGCTTGGCGGTTTGCCAGCCGGGCGGCGGAAGAATTGAACTGACCGGGGCAAATGACTGTTGCCCCCCGCCCGTATTTTTGGTATAATCACAGGGCGCGTCCGCACCGGACGGCGAATTGAGAAGAGGGAGGCAACACAACATGAGCGAATCGGCCAAGACCATGCAGGCGGCCTACGACCCCGAGGGTGAAAAGAAACTCAAATGGTCGGCCTTTACCGAGGGGCAGCTGACCGAGTTTTTCACGCTGTACGACCTGGAAAAGCTGACCGCCGAGGACGGCAAGGGCAACAAAGCCAAGCTGTCCCGCACCAAGGACAACGGCATCAAGTTGGAGCAGTCGTCCACCACGATTTTGTAAGAGTTCGTTACATAAGGGAAACCGTTTTTCGGACGGCGAAGACAAACCAAGGTTTGTCTTCGCCGTCCGGATTTTGGGGGCGTGTTCTGCCCTCAGACGGCTGGCGGCGCGGGAAATATAATCGTGTACATTTTACCCTTTCCGTGGTAAACTGTTGGGGCGTTGAAAGGAGGGGGTTCCCCTATGAGAGCGATTGTCACGGTTTTAGGGCGGGACACGGTGGGTATCATCGCGGAGGTGTCCAGCGTCCTGCGGGACAGCGGGGTCAACATTCTGGACATCTCCCAGAGCGTATTACAGGACATGTTCGCCATGGTCATGCTGACCGATATTTCCGGCAGCCGGTTGGATTTTCCGGAGCTGTCCGCCCTGCTGGAAACCGCTGGGGTAAAAATGGGCGTCAAGGTCATCGTCATGCACGAGGACATCTTCAACGCCATGCACAGGATATAGGTGGCCGCGGTGATCAGTACGTTTGATATTCTGGAGACCCTCAAAATGATCTCGGAGGAGCACCTGGACGTGCGCACGGTCACGCTGGGGGTTTCCCTGCGGGACTGCTGTTCCGAGAGCCTGCCCCGGGTGTGTGAGCGGGTGTACGACAAGATCACCCGGCGGGCGGAAAAACTGGTGG
>JAITQI010000114.1 GCA_031289065.1 Oscillospiraceae bacterium | reverse complement strand
AGGTTTCCCTCGCTGGCTCACACGCCGCCTTCGTCCGGCTACCCGGTTGCCCTTTGCTGCTGGTGCTTGTTCGCTTCGTTGTTTAATTTTCAAGGTGCGCTGCGCCGCCCTTTTGCGGGATATCCCGGTAACACAGAGGGTGTTATTCAGTATACCACATTGGGCGCCGCCTGTCAAGAGGGTCTTTCCGGGGTCTTTTTCTCGTTCCCCGGCGCGCTCCGCCCCGCGGGGCACTCAACCAGTTGCGGGCCAAAGGTTTTCAACCAGATTCCCGCAAGCGGAAACCCCCTCCGTCGTGAGGCGCTTTATTATTGTAGCAGGCGGCCGGGCGGTTGTCAATGCTTTTTTTGCCGAATGACGACATTTTTTCTTCCCCGCCCGGGGCGGCCCTGGCCGCCGACCGCCGACCCCCGACCCACGGGGAAAAGCAACCCGCAAGCGGCCCAAAACGGAGGGGCCCGTCCCGGGGAGGCGGCGAAGGCCGAAACCCTCCGCCCCCCGGAAATACCCTTGCGTATCAGCCGCTTGCGGGTTTGATCTCTTGCCGTTTCGGGCGGTTACGCCGCCGCCGCTTAGGTCTTGAACTTGAGGGTAAACGACATGCCGAAGTCGTTTTTCACAATCGGATTGGCCTCGTTCAGCGCGGTGGTATACGCGGCGAAATCCCTCTCCCGCATCAGCCCGTCCACGGTCACCACCCACTCTGCCTCGCCGGTCTTCCGAACAAAATACATGACATGGTAGCCGTACACCGTCTCCACCAGGGCGGTGTCCCCCGGCTGGCGGGCCGAATCGACGCTCCAGTCCCGGAAGGGCTCCACAAAGCCGGTGTGAGGCCCGACGTTCTCGTACAGGCCGCCCTGGGCCCCGTTGCTGTCGTCCGTCTTCTCCCGGGCCAGCTCGGCGAAGGAGTCCTCGGTCTTGGCCCCCGCGTTCCACTCGTCCAGAATCCCCTGGGCCAGGGTCTTCGCGGCCTCCTTCTGCTCGTCGGTGGGCTCCTCGACCTGTGCCCCCGTTTCGTCCTTAAACAGCGCCAAAATGTGCCGGACATCCACCGTATCGGCGTCGGGATGCTCCTGCTTGATGAAATAGTAGATGATATAACCGGTGTCGCTGGCCGTATCCAGCACCGTCTTGTCCCCCGTCTTCCGGGCGGCGTCGGACAGCCAGTTCCGCTCCACCTCGGCATAGTCGCTGATACTCGTGCTCTGAACCAGTGTGGCGTCCGGATCGTCCGTATAGGTGCTGGCCGACTCCTCCGGGGCGTATGTGGCGGCCAGCTCGTTAAAGCTCGCCTCGGTGGTGATTTCGGACAGGAACTTGTCCGCCTTGGCCTTGGCCTCGTCCAGGACGGCCTGTGCGGCCTCCTCGGTGGCCTCGGTCTCGCCCTCCTCAATCACGGGCGCGTCCGCCGCGATCGTGAAGGCGCGGAAGGTGAACAAATCCACCGACAGCGGGTTCTCCTCGTAATAGGTGTCCAAATCGGTCTGGGTGTATTCGTAGGACGCGGGCTTTTCCGTGCTCCACTGGGAGGCCAGCGCCCGATCCTCCACCACCTTGGCGTATACCGCCCGGGTCACGCCCTGGCCGTAAGCGTCGGACAGCAGCTTGTTCGCGCTGGTCTTCTCCGTGGCGGCGGCGCTGTCCACCTCCGCCAGGGCGCTGTCCAGCGTGGCGCGGTTTTCCTCGGAGAGAACCAGGTTGTTTTTCCGCGCCTCGTCGGCCAGCAGCACCGTGCTCTGAATCTGCGCCTCGGCCTGCTCCCGGAAATAGTCCTCGGTCAGCGTGGAGGTGTCGATGCCGTAATACTCGTACATCTCAATGATGTTGCTGTAAACGTCGCCGAAATAGACGTTGTATTCGGCCGCCGTCACCTTGACGTCGCCCACCGTGAGGGCGGTCAGCGTCCGATGGGGCACCGCCGCGACGTTGAGAATAAACACGGTCACCCCCAACGCCAGCAGCGCCGAAACCACAATGGCCAAAATGCGGTTGACCGGCGAGGCCGACTCGGCCTTCCGCTGCTGCTTGCGCTTGGTTTTGGGATCCACAACGGCCCCCTGCCGGCGAAGTTTCTGTCGCTTTCTCTTTTCTCTGGAGGCACCCATATGACATCTTCCTCTCTCATGTGTGCGTGTGTATCTGTCCCCTGCCCAGCGACCCAATGCGAAAAAAGGTACGAGGGGGACAGGCGCTACTCTCGACGCTACTCTTATTGTAATCGAATCGGCGGCGGATTTCAATCCCCAATTTTTTTGTGCAATATATACAGCAATTTTTTACCCTGTTCGGGGCAATTTTTCCGGTCCTCGCCGGATAGGGTGAAAGGGGCTGACCATATGGAACCAAAATGCCGCCTGTTTTGCCATCACTACCTGCAAACGGCCAGCGTGGAAAAGGCCGCCCGGCTGTCCGGAGCGTCGCTGGCCGCCGGAATCGCCTGGCTGGAAAAACCCGGGGTCGTCCGGGCCTTGGGGCGGATGCGGGCCCGCCGCGCCGCCGCCCTGGGGGACGAAACGGCGGTGGATCGCCTGAAAACCCTGCTGGCCGGTTCCCCCGCCGACGTGGTCAAGCTGGCCTTCCTCCCCCCGGACACGCCCCCCGAAAGCCTGGACGGCCTGGATTTTTCCCAGCTGGCCGAATATCGGCGGCTGTCCAACGGCACGGTGGAGCTCAAGCTCATCGACCGGGTGGACGCCCTGCTGACCCTGGCCGAGCGCCAGGAGAAGGATGACGCCTCTTTCCTGCCCTTGCTCCGCGCCCTCGCCCCCGACGCCGGGACCCCCCCCGACCCCGGGGAGAACCAAAGGGAGGACGAACCCGCCTATGACTAACTCCATCACCTGTTTTTCGAACAGACAGCGCCAGGTGCTCTCCTGGTGGCACCCCGAGTCGCCCCACCAAGACTTGGACGCCATCATCTGCGACGGGGCGGTGCGTAGCGGCAAGACCTTCGCCTGCGGGCTGTCCTTCGTCCTGTGGGCCTACACCGCCTTCGAAACCGGGCAGTTCGCCCTGTGCGGCAAGACCATCCTTTCCCTGCGCCGCAACCTCCTGCAATCCCTGCTGCCCTACCTGCGCTGGCTGGGCTTCGACATCACCATGCGCCTCTCCCAGAACACCATGACCGTCCGCCGAAACGGCCGGGAACAGCTCTTCTATCTGTTCGGCGGCCGGGACGAGGGCTCGGCGGCTCTCATCCAGGGGGTGACCCTGTGCGGCGTGCTCCTCGACGAGGCGGCCCTCATGCCCCGCTCCTTTGTGGAACAGGCCTGCGCCCGCTGTTCGGTGCCCGGCTCCCGGCTGTGGTTCAACTGCAACCCCGAAGCCCCGGGGCACTGGTTTTACACCGACTGGATCCAGCGCCGGAAACAGCGCCGCGCCCTCTACCTCCACTTCACCATGGACGACAACCCGGCCATGACCCCCCGCGTCCGGGCCCGGTATGAGCGGCTGTACACCGGCGTGTTTTACGACCGGTTCGTGCGGGGCCGGTGGGTGGCCGCAGAGGGGCTGGTGTACGACTTCTTCGACCCGGCCGCCGCCCCGCCGCCCCCCGACGGGCCCTTCGACCGCTTCGTCGTCTCCTGCGATTACGGCACCCGCAACCCCTCCTCCTTCGGCCTGTGGGGGCTTCAGGCGGGGATATGGTACCGGTTGCGGGAGTATTACCACGACGCCCGGGCCGCCGGGGCGCAAAAGACCGACGCCGAGTATGTGGACGCCCTGGAGGCCCTCCGGGACGGGCGAACCCTGTGGGCGGTGGTGGTGGACCCGTCGGCGGCCAGCTTCATCGAGGCCCTGCGCCGGAAGGGCTACCCCGTCGTCCCGGCCAAAAATGAAGTCCTCACCGGCCTGCGCGCCACCGCCGGACTGCTCAAAACGGGCCGCCTGGTCGTCTGCAATACCTGCCCCAACATCCTGCGGGAGTTCTCCCTCTACCGATGGGACACCCGGGACGGCGACATCCCCCACAAGGAAAACGACCACGCCATGGACGACATGCGCTACTTCGCCGCCACCGTCGCAACCCGCCCCACCAGCGCCAAACCCCCCGCTATAGCAACGGACAGATAAGAACCCGAAAAAAAATTCCTCCCATTGTCAATTGTCCATCGTCCATCGTCCATTGTCAATGGAAAAACTCCCCCGAAAGGTGGCTCCCCTCACATGAAACTGCCCTGGAACAAACCCCGCCAAGACGCCGCCGCCGTCTCTGTACAGCTGCGGGAGACGGGGAGCGGCGCGGCCCTCGGTCTGCCCGCCGCCGGACGGGCCGGGGACAGGGGCGAAATCGCCCTCTACCGGGCCATCCGGGAGGCCGTCCCCCTGGTGGACGCGGCCCTGCTCAAGATCATCCGCCTGGCCGGGGGCTTCCGCGCCGCCTGCCCCGACCCCGGGGAGGAGGCCGCCCTCAACGACTTTCTGGAGGCCGTCCCCGTGGGCCGCGGGCAATACGGCGTCCAAGTCTTTCTCGACGCCTACCTGGACAGCCTGCTGACCTGCGGCCGGGCGGTGGGCGAGATGGTGGCCGACCGGGAGGGGGGACGCCTGGCGGCCCTCCTGTGCGGCGACGCCCGGGACATTTCCTTCCTCGAGGGCGCCAGCCCGCTCGACACCCGCCTGGCCCTGCGCGCCCCCGACGGAACCCTCAAGCCCCTGCCCCGTCAGGACCTCCTCCTCTTCACCCCCTACAACCCCGAGCCCGACGCCCCCTACGGCGTGTCCCTCCTCCGGGGCCTGCCCTTCCTGGCCGACATCCTGATGAACATCTACCGAACCGTCGGGCGCAACTGGGAGCGGGTGGGCAACGCCCGCATCGCCGTGGTGTGCAAGCCCGACCCCGCCGAGGGGGGCTCCGCCGCCGAACGGGCCGCCCAAATCGCCGGGGCCTGGTCGGCCGCCATGCAAAACACCCCCGGCGGCCGGGTGCGGGACTTTGTGGCCGTCGGGGATGTGGACATCCGGGTCATCGGGGCGGACAACCAGACGCTGGACAGCCAAGTGCCGGTGCGGCAGCTCGTGGAGCAGCTCATCGCCCGCACCGGCATCCCCCCCTTCATGCTGGGGCTCAACTGGTCGTCCACCGAGCGCATGTCCTCCCAGCAAGCCGACCTCATGACCTCCGAGCTCACCGCCCTGCGCCGGACGGTCACCCCCGCCCTCACCCGGGTGCTCCGCTTCTGGCAGACCCTGGAGGGCCGCGCCCCCACCGCCCGCGTGGCCTGGGAGGTTATCAATTTGCAGGACGAGGTGGAGGAGGCCCGGGCCGCCCTCTTCCGCGCCCAGGCCGAACATCTCAATAAGGGAGTGTGACCCCATGGAAAAGCAATGGGACGGCCAGGCCGCCCCCGGCGGAACGCCCGACGCCGACGCCCTGGCCCTCATCAACCGCCTGGCCAAGACCCCCCTCGCCGCCGAACAGGTCTACCACTTCGCCGTGCGCCTGTGCGACAACGACATCGACCGGGACAACGAGCGCTTCGACGAGCAGGCCCTGACGGACATGGCCCCCCTGTTTCTGGGCAAAGCCGGCCTGTTCGACCACCAGTGGAGCGCCCGGCAACAAGTGGCCCGGCTCTACCGCGCCGAGGTGGCCCAAGAGCCCGGCAAAACCACCCGGGACGGGCGGCCCTACCTGTACCTGAAGGGGTACGCCTACATGCTCCGGGGTCCCGCCGCCGACCCCCTCATCGCCGACATCGAGGGGGGCATCAAACGGGAGGTCAGCGTGGGCCTGTCCTGCGCCAAAACCACCTGTTCCGTGTGCGGGAAAACGGCAGGCGCCTGCGCCCACGAGAAGGGCAAACGGTACGAGGACGCGCTGTGTCACCTGATTCTCTCCGCGCCCACCGACGCCTACGAGTGGTCCTTCGTGGCCGTCCCCGCCCAGCCCCAGGCGGGTGTGCTCAAGGCGGCCCGCGCCCCGCACCGGGCGGACGCCCCCGGCGAAACCCTCCTGCGCAAAGAGGCCGCCCTGGGCCGCCGATACGCCGCCGAATTGACCCGGGAGGTGCGCCGCCTGAGCGCCCTGTGCGCCCTGCCCCAGGCGGTGACCGACCTGCTCCCCGCCCGGCTGGAGGCCGAGGAGCTGGCCGCCCTCCGGGACGCCCTGCGCCAAGAGGCCTTCCTGCGCTGCCCCGCCAGCCCCCAGCTGCCCAACCTCGCCCATACCTCCCAACCCCCCTTTGAACCCGGCGCCGACTTCATGGCGTAGCCTACCCATCCCTCCTACCCATCTCCTACCCCCTATTCTCTGCCATCTGAAAGGAGCGATCCCACCATGACAATTTCCTTCCAAGGCTTCCACGAGAACGTGGCCACCTTCGCCGGGGCGGCCGCCCCCGGCCATCCGGTCAAGCTCACAGGCCCCGGCGCCGTAACCCCGGCGGCCGCGGACAACGTCTTTTGCGGCGTGTCCGCCGGCGGCGGCGGCGGTCACGTGAGCGTCCAGCTCACCGGCTACGTCGCCCTGCCCTACACGGGTACGCCCCCCACCCCCGGCTACGTCAAGCTAGTCGCCAACGGCGCCGGGGGCGTCAAAACCGCCGCCAGCGGCCGGGAATACCTCGTCCTCGACACCGACGCCGTCCGCCAAACCACCGGTTTCCTGCTGGCCTGACGCGCTGCCCTCTCACCGCTAACATCTGAAACAGGAGGTTTACACACACATGGGCAACTACGAAAACATCCGCCTGGAAAAGGGCATGTACGGCCAGGGCGGCCAGTCCTTCACCCAGACCCTGGAGACCCTCGACCCGTCCCAGCGCTACGCCGGAACCCCCCTGGAAACCCTCGACGCCTACCAGCGCCAGCTCAAGCGCTTCGGCATTCATGTCAAGGGCCTGGGCTCCGACCCGGTGGGCAAGTTTTTCCAGACCTTTGAGTCGGCGGTGCTCTTCCCCGAATTCATCGCCCGCTCGGTACGCCAGGGCATGGAGGAGCGCAACATCCTCCCCCAGCTCACCGCCACCGTCACCCGCATCGACGCCAAGGACTACCGCGCCATCACCTCCGCCCCCGCCGCCGAGGACAAGGCCCTCAAACGGGTGGAGGAGGGCGCGTCCATCCCCCAAACCGCCATCCGCAGCCAGGACAACCTGGTGCGCCTGCACAAGCGGGGCCGTATGCTGGTGGCCTCCTATGAGGCGGTCAAGTACCAGAAACTCGACCTCTTCGCCGTCACCCTGCGCCAAATCGGCTCCCACATCATGCAGACCCACTTGCAGGACGCCATCGACGTCATCCTCTGGGGCGACGGCAACAGCAACCCCGCCCCCGCCGCGTCGATTCCCGCCGCCAGCTTCAACTACGCCGCCCTGCTCAGCTTCTGGAGCGACTTCGCCCCCTACGAGATGAACACCCTCCTGGCCGGGCGCGACCTCACCCTGGCCGTGCTGGGCCTGCCCGAGTTCCAAAACCCCCTCACCGGCCTCAACTTCCAGGGCACCGGCAAGCTGGACTCCCCCCTGGGCGCCAGCCTCCTCCGAGCCGGGGAGCTCACCGGCACCCTCATCGGCCTCGACAAGCGCTACGCCCTGGAAATGGTGCAGTCGGGCGACCTCACCGTGGAATACGACAAGCTCATCGACCGCCAACTGGAGCGGGCGGCCATCGTCAGCACGGCGGGCTTCGCCAAGATTTTCCCCGAAGCCGCCCGCGTGCTGACCGTCGCCTGACCCCATGCCGTCGGACACGTTGGCCCATATGGCCGCCCTGACGCTGGCCGAAGCGTCCCTCAGCGCCCCCGATCACCCCGCCGGGCTGGAATCCCTCTGCCTGGCGGCGGTGGCGGAGGCCGCCGCCAAGCTGCGCCCCGGCCTGGTGCCGACGGACTGCGCCCCCGCCTTTGTGTCGGCCTGCGCCCTGTTGGCCCTGGCCGGTCTGGCCGCCCGGGAGGCGGCGCTGGGCGGCGGGGTGAACAGCTTCCGTCTGGGGGCGGTGTCGGTGTCCGCCGGGCGCGCCGGAGACGCCGCCGCCCGGGCCGAAACCCTCCGCCGGGAGGCCGACCGCCTCCTGGCCCCCTACGCCGCCCCGACGGGCTTCGCCTTCCTGGGGGTGGACGGATGAACGCCGCCACCGCCCTGTTTCGGGAGGCCCTGCGCACATGCGGCGGCCCGGTGGACCTGATAGGCCCCGGCGGCGCCGTCGCCGTCACCGCCGCCCTCCAACCCGCCTCCTTATCCCCCACCGGGCCGGACACCCATCACCCCGCGCCCCCCGGTTGGGTCAACCGCGCCCGGTACCTCTATATAGGCCCCCCGGACCATCCCCTCGCCGACATCACCCACATCCGCCAGGGAGAGCAGACCTTCGCCGTCCTCCGGGCCGAAACCTGGCGCATCGGCGACACCCCACATCACATATGGGCCCTCCTGGAAGCGATACCCGGCGCGAACCCGTAACCACCCACCTCTGAAAGGAGGCCCTTCACCCCATGCTCAACTGGCTGGAAGACCTCGCCCAAACCCTCCGGGACGCCACCGATCTCACCGTCTGCCAAGCCTTTCCGGACGCGCCTCTCCCCGAGGAAACCCCGGTGGTCGCCCTGGGGCTGGACAAGCTGACCCTGCGCCCGGCGGGACTGGGGGCGGAGACGGCCCGCCTGGCCGAGGCGGAATTTTCCCTGGCGGTATACGGACAAACCGCCGCCCAGTGCGCCCAGGCGGCCGCCGCCCTGCCCGGGACACTGTCCGGCCTGCGGCTGGAGGGGGCGGGAACGGTTTACGACCCGGTCACCCGGCGGTTTGTCCTGCGCTTCACCCTGCACAGGCGGGCGGTCTGGCCCACCGAGCCTCCGGCCGACGCCCCGCCCGTTATCTTCGATTGGAAAGGAGAGGTTGTACATGAGTTTACCCAATGAACGCCCCGGCGTCTACTCCGAGTTTGACGCCTCGTCCGTGATTTCCACCCTGCCCGGGGCCCGGGTGGTAGGCGCCGTCGGCGTCGCCGCCCTCCCCGGCGGCGGCCAGCCGGTGACCGTCACCGGATACGCCCAGGCCGTGTCGCTGTTCGGCGGCGAGGGCCAGGGTCTGACCGAGCTTGTCCGGCTGGCGCTGGCCGGAGGGGCGGCCCGGGTGGTCGCCCTGCCGGTGTCCGGCGAAACCCCCGGCCCGGCGGACTACCGCGCCGCCTTTGACGCCCTGAACACCATAGAAGACATCCCCATCCTGATCTGCGATTCCCCCGCCCTGGCGGTGCAGCAGGCCCTGCGGGACGCGGTGGCCGAGGCCTCCGAGGCCCGCCGGGAACGGATCGCCGTGGTGGGGCTGGGCGAGGACGACCCCGCCGCCCTCGCCGCCCGGGCCGACGCCCTGCAAAGCGAGCGGATGGTGCTGGTCGGCCCCCGAGGGCTGAAAACCGACGGCGGCGTCCTATCCGGCCCCTATCTGGCGGCGGCGGTGGCCGGGGTGATGGCCCAAAACACCGACCCCGCCCTGCCCCTGGGCGGCGCGGCGGTACCCGGCCTGGGCGGTCTGACCGCCCGGTACGGCGACAACGAAATCGACCTGCTCATCACCGGCGGCGTGACCCCTCTGGAGGAGCTGTCCGGCACGGTGAGCGTCCTGCGGGCGGTGACCACCCGCACTGAGACCGGCGGCGTGCCCGACCCCACCTGGCGGGAGCTGTCCACCGTCCTCATCGCCGACCATGTCATCGCCGGGCTGCGCCGATCCCTCCGGGCGCGGTTTGCCCGGGCCAAAAACACCGAACAGGTGCGTGGCGCGGTGCGCAGCCATGTCATCATGGACCTGGAGGCCAAAAAGACCGCCCAAATCATCGACGGCTACCGCAACGTCGCCGCCGAACAGGCCGTCGGCAACCCCACCGTGTGCGTGGTGTCCTTTGAGTTCGCCGTGGCCCACGCGCTCAACCAAATCTACCTGACCGCGCACATCCTCGTCTGAAAAGGGGGCGTTTTTGATGAACGCGATTCCCACCAGTAGCGACATCTACTTAGAAGTAAACGGCACCCGGGTGGCCGTGGTGCAGAACTACGCGGCCCGCACCACCCGGAAGAGCCGCCCCGTGGAGGCCTTCGGCGAAGAAGAGCCGGTGGCCTCGATAGGCGGCCAGCGCACCCACGCCCTCACCCTCTCCCGCCTGTACGCCACCGAGGCCGCTCTGGCCGACGGCCTCAACTTCCACGACCTGGAGGACTTCTCCCTGGTCGTCTGCAAGCCCGACCGCAAGATCATCTACACCGGCTGCCATTGGGACGACATCAGCGAAAAGGGCGCGGTGGGGGACATGATCCTGGAGTCGGTCTCCCTCGTGGCCACCCGCCGCCTCGAGACCCCCAACTGAGGCCGCCGCTATGGATGCCAGGATTTTGACCGCCTGCCGCCTGCTCATGGAGGTGGCCGCCGCCCAACTCGCCGAGGCGGCGGCCGCTCCCCAGGCAGACGCCTCCGCCCCGACGGATGGGGGCCCGGAGGAACCGCCCCCCCCCCTCCCCCGGGACAACCCCCCGTTCGACCCCCCCCCCGTCACCCCCCAGGCCC
>JAITQI010000066.1 GCA_031289065.1 Oscillospiraceae bacterium | reverse complement strand
GGCGGCCAGCGCGGCGGCCACGAATTCGGGCAGGGACAGCCCCAGGGCCTCGGCGAAGGTGGAGATAAACGACCCGCAACCGGAGGAGCAGGCCTCGTTGAGCAGGATGGAGTCGATGGCGCCGTCCACAATGCGGATGCACTTCATGTCCTGGCCGCCGAAACCCCAACCGATCTGGGCACCCGCTGCACCGTCTTCATGAACTCCCGGGTCAAACAGGCCCAAAAAGAGGGCGCGTCGGTGGGGGACATCTCCGCCGGGCTGTCCTACTCGGTGGTGCGCAACGCGCTGTACAAGGTCGTCGGGGTCAAGAACCCGGAGGACTTGGGCACAAGGCCGGTCGTCCAGGGCGGCGCGTTTTACAACGACGCCATTTTGCGCTGTTTTGAGCGGCTGTCCGGCCGCGAGACCGTCCGCCCGGACATCAGCGGCCTCATGGGCGCTTACGGCGCGGCCCTCATCGCCCGGGAGAGATGGGAGGGCGCGCCCTCGACCCTCCTGGGCCGGGATCAGCTGGCCGAGGGTTTGCCTGAAAGCGTCAAAACCCTGCGTTGCCAAGGATGTTCCAACCGCTGCCAACTGACCCTGTCCGCCTTTTCCGGGGGCCGCCGTCTGGTCTCGGGCCACCGGTGCGACAAGGGGGAGCGGCTGGCCGTCCCCGTTGGGGGCAAGATCGCCCCGCCGCCTGAAAACCTGTTCGCCTACAAATACGACCGGCTGTTTTCCTATGTCCCCCGGCCCGAGGCCGACGCCCCTCGCGGCGTCATCGGCGTCCCCCGGGCGCTCAACCTCTATGAGAACTACCCCTTCTGGTTTACGGTGCTCACCGAGCTGGGCTTTTCGGTGCGGCTGTCCGTCCGGTCGGATCACGCCCTGTTCGAGGCGGGCATGAACACCATCCCCTCCGAGAGCGTGTGTTACCCGGCCAAACTGGCCCACGGGCACATTCAAAGCCTCATCGACAGCGGTGTCAAAACCATCTTTTACCCCTGTATCCCTTATGAACACAGGGAAAACGAGCAGGCCAACAACCACTTCAACTGCCCCATCGTGACCTCTTATCCCGAGGTCATTGGCAACAACATGGACGCGCTGAAGGAGAACGGCGTCACGCTGCTTAAGCCTTTTTTCTCCCTCCATCACCGCAAGGCCCTGCCTGGCAAACTGGCCCAGGCGTTTGCCGCCTGGGGGGTCACCCGCGCCGAGGCCGGACGGGCCATCGAACGGGGCCTCGCCGAACAGGATCGCTTCAAGGCCGACCTGTGGCGGCGGGCCGAAGCCCTGCTGGACAGGCTGGAGGAGACCGGCGCCCCCGGCGTTGTGCTGGCCGGGCGGCCCTATCACCTCGACCCGGAAATCCATCACGGTCTGCCCGATTTGCTGACCTCCCTGGGCTTCGCCGTACTCACCGAGGATTCGGTGTCCCATTTGGCCCGGGTGGAGCGCCCCCTGCGGGTCTTCGACCAGTGGATGTACCACACCCGGCTATACGACGCGGCCAAGCTGGTCACCCAGCGGCCCAACCTGGAACTGGTGCAGCTCAACTCCTTCGGCTGCGGGCTGGACGCCATCACCACCGACCAGGTCAAAGACATCCTCAAAGCCGCCGGCAAGACCTATACCCTGCTCAAAATCGACGAAATCAACAACCTGGGCGCGGCCCGTATCCGCCTGCGCTCCCTGCGGGTGTCCCTGGACGAACGCCGCCGCCGGGGGCCCGGCCGCACGCCGCCCCCCCCGCAGCCCGTCTACCGCCGAGTGGAATTCACCGCCGAAATGCGGGCCAAACACACCATCCTGGCCCCGCAAATGTCGCCGGTTCACTTCAAACTCGTGGAAGCCGTGCTGGGCCGCGCCGGGTACAATTGCGTCATTTTGGAGCGGGCCACCCCCGCCGACATCGAGGTGGGCCTGCGGTATGTCAACAACGACGCCTGTTACCCCACCCTGGTGGTGGTGGGGCAGTTGGTGGGGGCGCTGCTGTCCGGCCAGTATGACCCGGACAACACCTCCATCTTCCTGACCCAGACCGGCGGCGGCTGCCGCGCCACCAACTACGTCAGTATGCTGCGCCGGGCGCTGGCTTCCGCCGGGTTCTCCCAGGTGCCGGTTGTGGCGCTGTCGGTGGGCGGTCTGGAGAAAAACAGCGGCCTGACCTTCACCCCCGGCCTGGTGGACGGGGCCGTCAAGGCCATCGTCGTCGGCGACCTGCTCAGCCAGGTGCTGCTGCGCACCCGCCCCTACGAGACGACGCCGGGGGCGGCCAACGCCCTGTACAACGACTGGTTGTCCCGGGCGGTGCGGTACTTCGGCGGCGGCGGGCAGGATACATACAAGGAACTCATCCGGGGTATCGTCCGCGCCTTTGACGCCTTGCCCCTCAACGAAGGCCCCCGGAAACCCCGGGTCGGTCTGGTGGGGGAGATCCTGGTCAAATTCCACCCGGACGCCAACAACAACGCCGTCGCCCTCATCGAGAGCGAGGGCTGCGAGGCGGTCGTCCCCGGGT
>JAITQI010000098.1 GCA_031289065.1 Oscillospiraceae bacterium | reverse complement strand
AGCCCGGCCTCCCGCCGCACCCGTTCGGCCAGGGGCACCGAGACGTAACGGACTTTTTTGAACAGGTCTTTAATCATACTTAAAGCCTCCGGAAGAGATGACAAATGGGAGAAGAGAGAGGGCAGAGGACAGAACGGGGGCGGGGGGTGTGTTTCAAACGTTGTAGGGTGCGGCGATCCGGCGCACCACGCCCCCAAACGGAACCTTGCTCTTTGTTTACCCGCAGTGCGCCGGATCGTCGCACCATACAACGTTTGACGCTCAATTGACAATTCGCGGTTGTCTTCACAACGTTTGACGCTCAATTGACAATTCGCGGTTGTCTTCCGTTTTTTCGTTATCCGTTGAAGCGGTGGGTTTCGAGGTAGTCTACGGTATAGTTTCCGGCGACAAAGTCGGGGTCGCGGAGGATTTGGAGTTGGAAGTCGGCGGTGGTGGGGATGCCCTCCACCAAAAACTCGGCGATGGCCCGGCGGGCGCGGGAGAGGGCCTGGGAGCGGTCGTGGCCGTGGACGATGAGTTTGGCCAGCAGGGAGTCGTAGAAGGGGGGCACCGCGTAGTCCTGGTAGATGGCGGCGTCCACCCGCACACCGGGGCCGCCGGGCAGGTTGAGGGCGCGGATGGGGCCGGGGCAGGGGGCGAAGTTCCGGGCGGGGTCTTCGGCGTTGATGCGGCACTCGATGGCGTGGCCGGTTTGGAGGATGTCCTGCTGCACCAAACCCAGGGGCTGCCCGGCGGCGAGCCGTATCTGTTCGGCCACCAGGTCAAGGCCGGTCACCATTTCGGTCACGGGGTGTTCCACCTGGATGCGGGGGTTCATCTCCATGAAATAGAAGCGGCGGTCGCTGTCCACCAGGAACTCCACCGTCCCCGCGCCCCAGTAACCGGCGGCTTTGGCCAGCCGGACGGCGGCGTCCCCCATCTTTTGGCGCAGGGCGGCGGTCAAGAGGGGGCTTGGGGATTCCTCGATGAGCTTTTGGTGGCGGCGCTGGATGGAGCATTCCCGTTCAAACAGATGCACCACCTGTCCGTGCTGGTCGCCCAGCACCTGAAACTCGATGTGCCGGGGGTTTTGGATCAGTTTCTCCAGATAGACCCCGTCGTCGCCGAAATTGCTCCGGGCCTCGGCCCGGGCCGCGTCGTAAGCCGAGGCCAGCTCCTCCGGGGCGTTCACCTGACGGATGCCCCGTCCGCCGCCCCCGGCGGTGGCCTTGACCAGCAGGGGATAGCCGATCTTCCCGGCGGCGGCGCTGGCGGCCTCCAAGGTGTCCGCCAGTCCCCGGGAGCCGGGGATGGTGGGCACCCGCGCCCGACGGGCGGTGTCGATGGCCCGGGCCTTGTCCCCCAGCAGGCGGATGGCGGCGGCGGAGGGGCCGATGAAGGTCAGGCCGCAGGCCTCGGTTTGGTCTATAAAATCGGCGTTTTCCGACAGAAACCCGTATCCCGGGTGAATGGCGTCGGCCTTTACGGCCATGGCGGCGGACAGCACCCGGCGGATGTCGAGATAGCTGTCGGCGGCGCGGGCCGGGCCGATGCAGACGGTTTCGTCGGCGATTTGGGCGTGCATGGCGTCCCGGTCGGCCTCGGAGCAAACGGCCACCGAGACGATGCCCAAGTCCCGGCAGGTGCGGATGATCCGGACGGCGATCTCGCCCCGGTTGGCGATCAAAATTCGTTTGAACATGGGGCTTAGCCCACCGCGAAGGTCAGCTTACCGGTGGCGGCCAGCTGGCCGTCCACCGTGGCTGTGCCCACGCCGTAACCGATGTTATGGAAGACCTTTTCAATCTCCACCGACAGGGTCAGCAAGTCGCCGGGGACGACTTTGCGCCGGAAACGCACCTTGTCGATGCCCGCGAAGTATCCCACCTTGCCCCGGAAGGCGGGCAGGGAGAGGATGACCACCGCGCCGGTCTGCGCCAGCGCCTCCACGATGAGCACGCCGGGCAGCACCGGATTTCCGGGGAAATGACCCTGAAAGAAATACTCTTCCCCGGTCAGCCGCCACTGGGCGACGGCGCGCTTCTCGGGAATGAGCTCGGTGATTTGATCCAGCAGCAAAAAGGGCGCCCGGTGGGGGATGATGTCCATGATCTCTTCGCGGCTTAGCATGTTCAGAGGACCTCCATTTCAAACAGCGGCTGGCCGAACTCCACCAAATCCCCGTTTTGGGCCAGCACCCGGGTGATGCGCCCATCCCGTTCGGCCTCGATTTCGTTCATGGTCTTCATGGCCTCCACGATGCACAGGGTATCCCCCTTGGACACCTTGGCCCCCACGGAGACGAAGGGCGGACGGTCGGGGCCGGGGGCGGCGTAGAAGGTGCCCACCAGGGGGGCCTTTACGGCGACGGCGGCGCTGATCGCCTCGGTTGGCGGGGGGGACAGGGGGGCACTCCGGCCGTCGGGGGTCGGGGCCGCGAGTCGACGGTCGGCGTGAGGCGGGTGACCGCGCCGAACGCGCAGGGAGATGTCGCCGCAGGTCAGGGACAGGTCGGTGACGTCGGTGTCCTTGAGGCGGGCCAGCAGGCCGTCCAGCAAGGCCAGGGTTTCCTGTTGGTTCATCGGTCGTCCACCCTTTCAAACAGCAGTGCGGCGTTGTGGCCGCCGAAGCCGAGGGAATTGCTCAGGGCCGAGGGCACGGGACAAACGCGGGCGGCGTTGGGAACACAGTCCAAATCGCATTCGGGGTCCTGCTGTTCCAAGTGGATGGTGGGGGGGATGACGCCGTGGTAAACGGCCAGCGCCGCCGCCGCCGCCTCGACGCCTCCAGCCGCCCCCAGCAGGTGGCCGGTCATGGACTTGGTGGAGCTGACGGCCACGGTGTCGGCGGCGGGGCCCAGGGCCCGGCGGATGGCCAGGGTTTCGTACTTGTCGTTTAAGGGGGTGCCGGTGCCGTGGGCGTTGATGTAGGTCAACCTTTCGGGGGGCAGATCGGCCTGCCGCAAGGCCAGCGTCATGGCCCGGGCCGCGCCAGCGCCCGTGGGGTCGGGGCTGGTGATATGGTAGGCGTCGGAGGTGGCTCCGTAGCCGGTGAGTTCGCAGTAGACGCGGGCGTTGCGGGCCCGGGCGCGTTCCAGTGTTTCCAGAAAGAGTATACCCGAGCCCTCCCCCAGGACAAACCCGCTCCGGCGGCTGTCGAAGGGCAGACTGCCCAGGGCCGGGTCTGAGGCGCTGGACAGGGCGGTCATGTTGGAAAAGCCGGCCACGGCCAGGGGGGTGATGGTGGCCTCGGCCCCGCCCGCCAGACAGCAGGTCAGGTCGCCCCGGCGAAGGGCCAGAAAGGCCTCCCCGACGGCGTGGGCCCCCGAGGCGCAGGCGCTGACCGGGCAGAGAGAGGCCCCCTTCAGGCCGAAAATCAGGGACACCATCCCGGCGGCCATGTTGGAGATCATCATGGGGATGAACAGGGGGGACACCCGGCCCGGGCCCTTTTCCATCAGCTTGCTCTGTTCGGTTTCCAGGGTCGAAAGGCCGCCTACGCCGCTGCCGATGTAAACCCCGGCGGTTTCGGCGTCGGGGAGGGCGGGGGCTCCGGCGTCCTCCAGGGCCAAGCGGGCGGCGGCGATGGCGAACTGACAGTAGCGGTCGGCCCGGCGGGCCTCTTTTTTGTCCATGAAGTCCTCGGGGACAAAGTCGTTGACCTGGGCGGCCAGACGGGCCTTGTGCCCCTCGGTGTCGAACCGGGTGATGGGTCCGACGCCGCAGCGCCCGGCGACCAGACCCTCCCAATAGGCGGACACCCCGGTGCCGATGGGAGTGACGACGCCGAGACCGGTGACGACGACACGATTCATTATTGAAACACACCTCTTTTTTTCAGTTGCTGGTTCTTGAGTGAGATTCAAAAATTGACAATTGACGATTGACAATGAAGGAATCGCGCTGCGCGCGATGATTGAATATTTAATTTGCCGCGAAGCGGCTCACTAATTGTCCATTGTCCATTGTCAATTGCGCAAGTCACAGCGCCAGGCCGCCGTCTACGAGGATGACCTGGCCGGTGATGTAGGCGGCTTTGTCGGAGGCCAGGAAGCTGACCACGGCGGCGACCTCTTCGGGGCGACCCAGGCGGCCCAGGGTGATGCGCTGGCGGATGGCCTCCCGTTGGGCGTCTCCGAGGGCGGCGGTCATGTCGGTTTCGATGAGGCCGGGGGCGACGGCGTTGACCGTGATCCCCCTGGCCCCCAGTTCTTTGGCGACCGACTTGGTCAGGCCGATGACACCGGCTTTGGCGGCGGCGTAGTTGGCCTGACCGGCGTTGCCGGAGACCCCGGCCACCGAGGAGATGTTGACCACCCGGCCCCGCCGGGCGCGGAGCATGTGAGGGGTGACTTGGCGCATCATGTGGTAGACGGCGTCCAGGTTGGTGGCGCGCACCTCTTCCCACTGTTCCGGCTTCATGCGCACCAGCAGGTTGTCCCGGGTGATCCCGGCGTTGTTGACCAGCAGGTCAATGCGCCCGAAGCGGTCCAGAGCGGCCTGGGTCAGGGCGGCGCAGGCGGCGGGGTCGGACAGGTCG
>JAITQI010000006.1 GCA_031289065.1 Oscillospiraceae bacterium | reverse complement strand
GGAGAGGTTCATGTCCCGGGCGATGTCCAGAAACCAGGCCCGCATTCGCAGGCGCGTGATGGCATCCAAGGCGGAAAAGGGTTCGTCCAGCAGGATGACCGGGTTCTTCATCAGGCAGGTGCGCAGTAGGGCGGTGCGCTGACGCATCCCCCCTGACAGTTGGTGGGGATATTTGTCCTCGAAGCCGGACAGACCGAAGGCGGGAAAATAGGGGCGGGCGGTCTCCCGGGACCGCCCTTTGCGTTCGCCTCGCACCACCAGCGGCAGGCAGGCGTTGTCCAGCGCGGTCAGGTGGGGCAGCAGAAGGTCCTTCTGGGGCATGTAGCTGACCTGCCCGGCCCGGCCGGTGATGTCCTCGGCTTCCAACAGCACTCGGCCAGCGTCCGGTTTGTCCACCCCGGCCAAAATGTGAAACAGCGTCGTCTTGCCCACGCCGGAGGGCCCCAGGAGGGACACCAGTCCCCCCCGGGGCAGCTCCAAACCCACGTCGTCCAGCACCGCCAGGTCCCCGAACCGTTTACTAAGGCCCTCGCAGGCAAATATCCTCTCGCTCACGGCAGGTAAGCGTTGGTGAATCCGAGGCCGGGGGCGTATGTTTCCAGCAGGCCCTGGGCGTACATCCACTCGTAAAATCCGTCCCAGCGGGCGGGGTCGAATTCTCCCCAGCGGGAGGCGTCGGCCTGATAGCGGGCTGCCAGATAGTCCTGACTGCGGCGCACCAGTTCCCCGTCCAGTTCGGGGGCGTATTTCAGCAGGATGTCGGCGGCCTCGCCGGGGTGTTCCATGGCGAAAGCATACCCGCGGCTGAGGGCTTTGAGGAACTTCTTGACCTGTTCCGGCTGGGCGGCGGCGTAATCGGTGTTGGTGACAATGACCGGCGTATAAAAGTCCAGGGCGGGGTCGAGTTGGCCGAAATCCAGATAATTGGTCTCCAGCCCGGCCAGTTCGGCGGCGACGCCGTCCCAGGCGTAGTAGATCCAAATGGCGTCCACGTCGGTTTGCAGGGCGGAAATGGCGTCGGTGGCCGCGTTGGGGATCATTTTTACATCCTCAAACCGCCCGCCGTCCGCCTCGACGACGGTGCGCATCACCGCATCCACCAGGGGCGTCCCCCAGGTGGCGAACCGCTTGCCCATCAGGTCTTTGGGGGTTTGAACGCCGGTGCTCGCCAGGGAGAGAACTCCGCTGGTGTTGTGGCTGATGACGGCGGCCACCGCTTGCACCGGCAGGGCGTCCCGGGACTTGGCGATGGCCGGGCCGAGGGACTCCTGAAAGTCGTAGGCGAACTCCACGCTGCCCGCGCCCAGGAGCGCCAGCGCCCCGTCCTCCGGGGGCTGTTGGATGTCTACGGTCAGACCTTCTTCTTTAAAGTACCCCTGCTCTTGGGCGACATACAATCCGGTGTGGTTGGTGTTGGGCGTCCAGTCCAGCACCACCCGGATGGTGCCGACTACCGGCGCGGGCTGGCATCCCGGTAGAGCGATTCCCAGGGCGAGAACCAGGGCAAGCGCGTAAGCAAGTTTTCTCATAATCAGGAATTACCTCTTTTCTCGTTTCTATAGGGCATGGCCACCCGTTCCAGGAGGGCCACCAATCCCATGAGCAGCAAGCTGAGTAGCGCGGTCAGCAGAATTACGGCGAACATCTTGTCGAAGGAGTAGGATTTGCGCACCCGGGTCATGTAGACCCCCAATCCGGCGTTTCCTCCCAGCCATTCCGAGACCACCGCCCCTACGATGGAATAGGCGGCTGATATTCTCAACCCTGAGAAAAATGCCGGCAGCGCGGTGGGCAATTTTAAGAAACGGTAAACCTGACGATGATTGGTCCCCATGCTCTGCAACAGGCGGACGGCGTCCGGGTCGGTTTGGGCCAAGCCCCCCAGCAGTCCGACGGCTATAGGGAAAAAGCAGGTCAGGAAAACCAGCGCCACCTTGGGCGCCGCGCCGTAACCCAGCCACAGCACCAGCAGGGGGGCGACGGCGATGGCCGGGATGGTCTGGGTCAGCAGCAGCACCGGCATGACCGCCCGTTTCAGGGGGCCACTGTTGTCCATCAGGACGGCCAACGCCACCGCCGCCGCCACTGACAGGGCCAATCCGCAGGCGGCTTCCCACAGGGTCACCCCCAGATGCGACATGAGCAGGGGGAAATCCCCCACGAAGGCCAGCGCCACGCGCCCCGGGCTGGGCAGCATGAACCCGGGCAGAAGCCCGGACAGGCAGAGCCCTTGCCATAGCGCGAGCAGCGCCCCAAAGGCGACAGCGGGCGGCCCGACTTTACGTATGATGCTTCGCAACCTTGTGATCAATGCTCCAAACCCCTTCACCCGGATTGTAGGCTACTTTCATGTAGGTGGATACGCCCGACGCCCCCTCGCGGACGCAGATGAGATGGCACTCCTTGGCGATGTCAAACAGCCGGTCAAAGTCGCCCTCCACGGTGGTTTCAAAGGGGCCGACAAAGGTGGGCAGGCCGGTGCCTTTCAGGTAGGCGATCACCTTGTCCACCACCGGGATGATCTGCTCCCGGGGCACTTGGGGCAGCACCTGGATAGCCAGGCTGGCTTTGGGTTGGTTCATGTTTTTTCTCCCTCCATAAAATAAAACTGGGAACCCGCGCAAGAAAACCGCACGGGCCCCAATTCTGTCGGGCCAATTTGTTTTCCCTACGCCGGCATTACCCGGATCAGGTTCGCGGCGGCCGCCCCCATAGGGAACAGTCGCCAAAGGGTTGGGACACAGCATCGCTGCCCCTCTCAGCCGGACGGCCTCCAGCACCCCTGTATGCAATTGTGGCTGTGGTACGATTTGTATTATAACTCCGTCTGGGGGGCATGTCAAGGGGGCGCGCTTTCTACCGATAGCGCTCCTCCAGACGGCGCACCACCCAGGCGATGAAGTGTTCGTCGCAATCGGGGCCGATCTCTTGGGAGACGGCTTTGACCTCCGCCTCGGCGTTTTGGGGGGCAAAGGCGTAGAACCGGCGCAGCATGGACAGGTCGTTTTGCTGGTCGCCCGCGCAGTAGATGTCTCGCGAGGCGATGCCCAGCAGATCGGCCAGTTGGGCGGCCCCCTCCCCTTTTCCGGCGCGGGCGTCCTGCAATTCCAGCAGGTTGGGGTGGGAGAACATCAGCTCGAAGACGCCGCCCAGGCGGGGTTGCAGCCAGTCCCGCAAGGCCTCCAGGTCCCTGTGGGCGGCGGTGAAGACGATTTTGAGCCAATCGGGGGGGATGTCGTCCGGGCTGTCCACGACAGTGCCCTTGACGTGGACGTTTTTCAGGTGGGCCTCCGAGGAGGGGTTGTTGCCGGCCACCCAGACCCCGGCCCGCAAGTGGGCTTCGGCGGCCACCTGGGGGAAGGCTTTCCGGGCCGCCCGGCACAGGGGCAGATAGCCCTCGGACAGAGGGGTGACGCACAGCGTCCGGCCCGCGTCGTAGTCGTACACCAGGGCGCCGTTGGACAGCACCACCGGGGCGTTGAGGGGGATGGACCGCCGGGGCACGGCGAAGGCCT
>JAITQI010000191.1 GCA_031289065.1 Oscillospiraceae bacterium | reverse complement strand
GGCGGCCCTGGGGGCGCTGGTGCGAGCGGTGAGCTACGGCAACATCAAGGGATATTTAGGTCTGTAGCCGCCAAGGTCTCCCCCAAGTCCCCGTGGACGACTAGGCGGGCGGCGCTGTCGTAGGGGGTGGCTGTTTTGTTGATGAGGACAAGGCGCTTGCCCCGGTAGTACCGCAGCAGCCCGGCGGCCGGGTAGACGGCCAGGGAGGTGCCCCCCACGATGAGGGTGTCGGCCTGGGAGACGGCCTCCATGGCGGCGGTCATCACCGCCTCGTTTAGGGGTTCCCCGTAGAGAACCACGTCGGGGCGCACGACGCCGCCGCATTGGGCGCAGCGGGGCGTCATCCCGTCGGGGCAGTGTTCGGGGGACAGGATGTAATCCATGGTGTACGACCGGCGGCAGTCCAGGCAATAGTGCCGCCAATTGGAGCCGTGAAGTTCCAGCACACGGCGGCTGCCGGCCGTCTGGTGCAGGCCGTCGATGTTCTGGGTGATCACCGTGTCCAGCAGACCCCGCGCCTCCCATTCGGCCAGGACGAGGTGGGCCCGGTTGGGCTTGGCCGCCCGGTGGATGAGGTTCTCCTTGTAATAGCGGAAAAACAGCGTCGGTTCCCGCCGAAAAAGCCCATGGCTCAACAGGATTTCCGGGTCTTGGCCGTAGACCTCCTGGGCTTTGTAGAGTCCGGTTTCGCTTCGGAAATCGGGAATTCCGCTGGCGGTGGACACCCCAGCCCCGCCAAAAAACACCGTCCGGCGGCTGTCGTTCAGCCAGTGGGCCAACTGCTCCTCCTGTATCATGGCCGCGCATTTCCCCCCTTTTTCGATTCCCCTCACAGGATACCAGAGATTGCAGGCCTTGTAAAGGCAGAAAGGGATATTTTCCTACTATGGAACTTGAAATTTTTTATGACTATGCCTGTCCGTATTGCATGCGGAACTACGATTTTCTCCCAGAATTGCTGTCCGCCCGTTCTGATATCACGCCGGTCTGGCGGCCCTGCGAAGCCCACCCCAAGCCGGAGGTCTACAGCCGGTACAGCGAACTGCTGGTGCAGTGCTTCTTTTTCGCTCAGGCGGCGGGGGTCGATCTCTGGGCGTTTCACACCCAACTGTACCGCGCCGCCCTGGTCGATCGCATCGACATCGAGGACATCGACGCGCTGGCCGCCTATCTGGGGGGAACGCTGGATTCGGCGGCGCTGACCCGCGCCCTGCGGGACGGGGTTTACGCCCCGGCGCAGCGGCAAAACAACGACTACGCCTACGAGGAAAACGACGTGTGGGCCCTGCCCTCCTACCGCATGGCGGGGCGCAAGCTGGATTCCGTGGAAGGGGTCGGCGTGAGCCGGGCGCAATTTGAGGCCTTTTTGGCGGAGGACGGCGGCCATTGACAATGGACAATTTGTGGTTTTGGATGTGAACCAATGGGCGGCGTCCTGTTTGGCGGGGCGCCGCCTTCTTTATGGCTCACCCTGACAGGAGGAGGCATTGTCATTTGTCAATTTCCCCTTGACAAATTCGCCTCCGAGGCGTATAATAGTTGTATGAGTGTTCAATCGTTCATGTGAGGTGATGGAAATGCGAGAGACTGTCGAGCTGGATCGCTGTGATTGCACCGTGATCCACGAGGATACGGTGGCCGAGGTGCGGGGGCTGATGCCGGAGGAGACCTCGCTGTTGGATTTGGCCGACCTCTTCAAGGTGTTCGGGGACTCCACCCGGGTCAAAATCATCTCGGCCCTGCTCCACGCGGAGTTGTGCGTGTGCGACATCGCGTCGCTTCTGGGCATGACCAAATCCTCCATTTCTCACCAGCTCCGGGCGCTGCGGCAGGCCAAGCTGGTCAAAACCCGCCGGGCGGGCAAGGTGATCTATTACGCCCTGGACGACGACCATGTGGCCGGTATTTTCGCCCAGGGGCTGGCGCACGCGACGGAGGTCAGGGGTTAGCCATCGGACGAGAGACTATTTTTTATCTTTATGGTTGAATATGTGCGCAATTGTTCATTTGTTTGTTGCGAGGGGGGCTTTTTTATGGTGGAGCTGTTGCGGTTTGAACTGGAGGGGTTGGATTGCCCGAATTGCGCCGAGAAGATGGTGGCGAAGCTGCGGCGCCTGGAGGGAGTCGCGGGGGCGAGCGTGGATTTTGCCTCCCGGCAGCTGACGCTGGAGGCCGACCGGGGGGACGAGGCGCTGTTGGCCCGGGCCGAGGCGATCATCCGGGGTATCGAGCCCCAGGTGACCATGCGGCCGCTGAACCGCGCCTCGGAAGAGGCCGGGCATGAAGACCACGGTCACGACCATGACCATGAGCACGGGGAACACGAGGGGCGGCGGTGGCTCAACGTATGCGTCTGCCTGAGCCTTTTGCCCTTGGCGGCGGGGCTTTTGTGGGAAGCGTCCTCCCCTTTGCGGCTGTATTGGTTTTTGGCCGCCTGGCTGCTGGCGGGGGGCGAGGTGCTGTTCCGGGCGGGGCGCAATCTGCTGCGGGGCGACCTGTTTGACGAAAATTTCCTGATGAGCGCGGCCACCATCGGCGCCTTCGCCCTGGGGGACTACCCTGAGGGCGTGGCTGTCATGCTATTTTATCAGCTGGGGGAGGCCTTCCAGCGGTTGGCGGTGGGCCGCGCCCGGCGTTCGGTGGCCGACCTGATGGACATCCGGGCCG
>JAITQI010000190.1 GCA_031289065.1 Oscillospiraceae bacterium | reverse complement strand
ATTTTTATTACAAATAAATACGAATAACGCGAAAAAGCACCGCGCCACGCTCCTCGTAGGGAATGGCGTCCCATAGATCCCTCTCCCCGAACGCTTACTTGCGATCAATTGACAATCGTCCATCGTCAATTGTCGTCAATTGACCGCAATTGATTGCGTCATCACCAGCAGCACCCCATGCAGCCCCCTCTCGTAAGCCGACACCCGGAAGCCGGTCTTTTCATAAAGCCGCCGGGCCGCGTGGTTGGCTTCGGCTACGCGCAGATGGAGCGTCCGGCGGCCCAGCCCCCGATAAACGCTCACCGCGTGGCCGATGAGTTGCGCCCCCAGGCCCAAGCCCCGCGCCTCCGGAGCGAGGTAGACCAGGGAGATATGCCCGCCGCCGCCCCGGCAAACTTCGGCGGGGTCGAGTTCCACCAGGCCCACCGGTTCCCAGCCCCGCATGGCGAAGGTGACGGCGGCGGGATGGAGGGCGGCCATCCGGGCGGTGTTGGCCCCCATGAGGGCGTCGCTGAAGCCCAGCATGGTGCCGTACACCGCCTGCCAGGCCTGCCGCCGGAAGGAGAGGGCCAGCGCCGCGTCCTCCGGCAGACGGACGGACTGAAACCAGAGGTTCGTATCGGCCTGAAGGCTGTCCTTGCGCCACCAGTTCTGCCGCCCCAGGGTGGATAGGTTGCCCAAATGGGTGTTGTCCCCGTAAAAAAAGACCCGGGGCCGCCCCACGCCGTCCCATTCCACCCGGGACACCGAGGTGTTGTCCCCGTGGGGGAGTTCGTGGACCCGCTCGGGGGGCAGACCGGACAGGGCCGCCATGAGGGCGCGGATAGCCAGGCCGTGGCTGACCACCGCCACCTCGTCGTCCGGGTGTGTCCGCGCCAGCAGACGCAGGGCCTCGCACATGCGCCCGCCCACCGCCGCCATGGGCTCCCCCACGGCGCCCTGGGGGGCAAACCGCCACGGCTCGTGCATGAACACCCACAGGGATTCGGGATCCCGCGCCGCCCATTCCCCCCAGGGCACATCCTCCCAGGGGCCGAGGTGAAGCTCCCGCAAGGCGGGCATCAATTTGACATGCCGCTCCCGCCGAATGAGCGCCGCCGCCGTCCGCCGGGCGCGGAACAGGTCGCTGGCGTACACCGCGTCAAACCGCGTCCCCATAAACCGGCGGCGCAACGCCGCCACCTGGGCCTCGCCGTTGGGCGTGAGCAGACTGTCATAATGGCCGTGGGCCCGCCGGTAAAAATTCCCCTCGGCTTCGGCGTGGCGGACGATGGTGAAGATGGACATGAAGATTCCTCTTTATCCTCTTTGACGATGGAAACCGTATGGGCGGCCGCCGCGTCACTCTTGCGGCCGCCGCCCCGCGCAGGTTTTGTCCGGCAAAGCCCAGAACAGTTTTTGATAAAAGGCCGCCGGATCCGGATAGTCGTAGGCGCACAGCGACTGAATCGGGCCGAGCTGCAATTCCAGCCCCGGGGACAGCGCGGTCTCGGCCAGGTAGACATAGGTGATGGGCAGGCGGTATTTGAGGGCCAGGTTGAGCTCCCGCCGCACGTTGGGGGAGGCTGCCGCCGCTGGGGAGAGGAAGAGCAGGAAGGACGACGCCTTCACCAGCGCCCCGCCGATGATCTCCCACCACTCCTCGCCCGGGGGGATGCCCTCCCGGTCGTACCACAGGCGAAACCCCTCCGCCCGCAGCGCCGCCAGATGGGGATAGACCAGCGCCGCGTTTTTTCGGGCGTAGCTGACAAAGATGTAGGGCTCGCCGCCCAAATAGGCGGGCGGCCGCTTGTCGGGTTGGCGGCTCACGCGAAGGGCCCCCTCTCCAGGGAGCGGTATTGCACCGCCTCGGCCAAATGGGCCGCGGTGATGGTCTCCGCCCCCTCCAAATCGGCGATGGTGCGGGCCACCCGCAGCACGCGGTTGTACGAGCGGGCGGTGAGCCCCAAACGGTCGAAGGCGCCCTTCATGAGAGCCTTGCCCGCCTCGTCCAGTTCGCAGCAGGCGGCCATTTGAGGGGGAGACAGCCGGGCGTTGCACAGGGCGTCGTCGTCAAACCGGCGGCGCTGGCGGGACCGGGCGGCTTCCACCCGCGCCCGGACGGCGGCCGAGGGTTCGGCGGGGGCGCGGCTGGCCAGGGCGTCAAAGTCCACCGACAGCACCTCGATCTGCATGTCGATGCGGTCCAGCAGGGGGCCGGACACCCGCCCCATGTAGTTGGACACCGCCTTGGCGTCGCACCGGCACCGCCCGGAGGGGTGGCCGTACCAGCCGCACCGGCAGGGGTTCATGGCGCACACCAGCATAAACAGCGCCGGATAGGTCAGCGTCCCCGAGGCCCGGACAATGGTGACATCCCCGTCTTCCAGGGGCTGGCGCAGGGCCTCCAAAGCCGCCCGGTCGAATTCCGGCAGTTCGTCCAAAAACAGCACGCCGTTGTGGGCCAGGGAGATTTCCCCCGGGCGGGGCACACTGCCGCCCCCCGACAGGCCCACCGGCGAAATGGTGTGGTGGGGGGCGCGGAAGGGGCGGGCGGTGAGCATAGGGGAACGGTCGCCGGTCAACCCGGCCACCGAGTGAATTTCAATGGCTTGGAGCATTTCCGACCGGGTCATGGCCGGCAGGATGCCCGGAATGCGCCGGGCCAGCATGGATTTTCCCGCCCCCGGCGGCCCCACCATGAGGATGTTGTGCCCCCCCGCGGCGGCGATTTCCAGCGCCCGTTTGACATTCTCCTGCCCCCGCACGTCGGCGAAGTCGGGCAGGGGGCGGAGCTCCTCGGGGGGCGTCCAGGGCGCCAGAGGGGCCAGCTCGGCTTGGCCGGAGAGATGGGCCAGAATGTCGGTGTAATGGGCGGCGGGATACACATCGATCCCCTCGGCCAGAGCGGCCTCCCTGGCGTTGCCCGCCGGGATGAAAAACCGTTTGAGCCCCAGCCGCTTGGCGGCCAGCGTCATAGGTAACGCTCCGCACACCGGGCGCAGCGCCCCCTCCAAGGACAGCTCCCCCACAAAGGCCGCGTCGGCGGGCAGGGGCGGAATCTCGTCGTGGGCGGCCAGCAGGCCCAGCAGGATGGGCAGGTCGTACAACGCCCCCTCCTTGCGGGTGTCCGCCGGGGCCAGGTTCACCGTAATCCGGCGCATGGGGAACGAAAACCCACCGGTTTTGGCGGCGGCCCGCACCCGTTCCCGGGATTCCCGCACGGCGGCGTCGGGCAGCCCCACCACGTCAAAGGCCGGCAGTCCCCCGGACAGATAACATTCCACCGACACTTCGTAGCCGGACACGCCCAAAAGACCCATGCTGCGCACCTTGGAGATCATGTCGTCTTGCCCCCCCCGCACCCGTTGTTTATCTGGTGTTTATCGTTGGAAACATTATAGCATGACCCGGGCCCCTTGACAATTGAAAAACACGTCAACCTGCCCCCGGCTTCCAACGGTTGACTGCCCCTTGCCAACCGACCGCCGGACTGATATAATGAGTACTCTCCCCCGAGGGGCTGTATTCACGCCGTTTTTTAGCCGGAGGTGATTTCCATCAAGCGCGACAGACGGAGCCGCAAGCTGCGCCGGGCCATGGAACCCGGTTTCCAGATCTACTTTCTCGCCCTGGCGGTCTTTGCCGCCGCCTCGGCGATGTTCAACCCCTGGCTGGCCTTCGGCGAGGGCGCCCTGGTGGTGCTGCTCTACCTGATTTACCGGCGCTCCACCGTGGTGCGCCGCCGGGAGATCGCCCGCTATGTGGCCGGACTGTCCCAGGACGTGGGGGTGGCCATGGGGGATTCGGCCCTCAATTTTCCCCTGCCCATGGTGGTCATCAAGGTGGACTCGGGGGAAATCCTCTGGTCCAACGACAAGTTCAACCAAATTTCCGGCGACCGCGACCACCTGTTCGACGTGCGTATCGGCGACGTGGCCCCCGGTTTTACGTCCAAGTTCCTGATGGAGGGCAAGACCCAGCACCCGCTGGAAATGACCTTGGGCGGGCGGCAGTACACCGTATACGGCAGCATGACCGGCGTCGGGGACGGGGCCTCCCGGGGCTCGGGCTTTTTGGGCGCGCTCTACTGGGTGGACGTGACCGACGCCTCCCGCCTGCGCCGAGCCTATGTCATGTCCCGCCCGGTGGTGGGGCTCATCGCGCTGGACAACTACGAGGAGATCATGAAAAACCTGGTGGACGCGCAAAAGTCCACCCTGCTGGCCGCCATCGACGACCACATCGGGGCCTGGGCCGCCCCCGCCAACGGCATCCTGCGCAAATTCGACCGGGACCGCTACCTCTTCCTGTTTGAGGACAGGTACCTGGAAAAATACATCGAAGGCAAGTTTTCCCTGCTGGACGCCGCCCGCACCCTGGTCAGCCCCAACGGCATTCCGGTGACGCTGAGCATCGGGTTGGGCAAGGACGGGGCCCATCTGGCCGAGGACTTCGCCTACGCCGCCCTGTCCATCGACATGTCCCTGTCCCGGGGGGGCGACCAGGCCATCATCAAAAACCGCTTCTCCTTCGCCTTCTACGGCGGGCACTCCAAGGAGCTGGAAAAGCGCACCAAAGTCAAGTCCCGGGTCATGGCCAACGCCCTGGTGCGCCTGATTGCCGACTCGTCCAACGTGCTCATCATGGGCCACCGCAACGCCGACATCGACGCGGTGGGCGCGGCGGTGGGCGTGGCCGCCGCCGCCCGCAAAAAGGATCGCCGACCGTATATTGTCATCGACCGGGCGGCCACCGTGGCCGGCAAGCTGGTGGAGCGGGTGGAGGCCCTGCCGCAAAACGAGGGCCTGTTTGTGGACACCCAGCAGGCCATGCTCCTGGCCGGGCGGGACTCCTTGCTGGTGGTGGTGGACACCAACCGGCCGGAGCTCGTCGAGTCCCCCGACCTGCTGCTGGCCTGCAACCGCGCCGCGGTCATCGACCACCACCGCCGAGCGGCCAACTACATCGAGCGGGCCGCCCTCAATTTCCACGAGCCCTCCGCCTCGTCGGCCAGCGAATTGGTCACCGAGCTGCTGGAATATATCCTGGAGCCGGGGGATTTGACCCGGATCGAAGCCGAGGCCCTGTTGGCCGGTATCGTGCTGGACACCAAGAGCTTCACCATGCACACCGGCGTGCGCACCTTTGAGGCGGCCGCCTTCCTGCGGGGCGCGGGGGCCGACACGGTGGACATCAAACGCCTCTTCCAAAACGACCTGCGCCAGAGCCTGATTCGCTACGACGTGGTCCGCGCCGCCCGCATGTACAAGGGCCAGACCGCCATCGCGGCCCTCGACGCCCCGGTGGACAGAACCGTCGCCGCTCAGGCCGCCGACGAACTGCTGAACATCGAAGGGGTGGACGCCTCCTTCGTCCTCTTCCCCCAAGGCGGGCAGATCATCCTGTCCGCCCGCTCCCTGGGCCGGATCAACGTGCAAATGGTCATGGAAAAGCTCGGCGGCGGCGGTCACCAAACCATCGCCGGGGCCCAGGTGCCCGGCGACCGGACAGAGACGGTGCGGGACAACCTCCTGCGGGCCATCGACAAATATTTCGAGGAAAACCCCAGCGTCAGGTAAGCGGTTGAAACTTGCTTCCCCCCTGAAAGGTGGTGCCCCCGCGCTTTGAACCAGACCTACCGCCTGATTCTCAAATGGCTGACCTACGCCCTGGTCTTCGCGGGGCTGGCCGTATTGCAGACCGGGGTCATGCCCCTGCTGACAATCGCCGGGGTGCATCCCAACCTGCTGGCGCTGGCCCCCCCCATGGTGGCCGTGCTGGAGGGCGGGGTGCCGGGGGCGATGTTCGGCGTGGTGGCCGGCCTGTGCTGCGACGCGCTACTGCCCCCCTTCGCCGCGGTGCACACCATCTACTTTTTCCTCTCCGGCCTGCTGGTGGGCTGCCTCTCCGAAGCCCTGCTCAAAAAGAATTTCGGCACGGCGGCCCTGAGCGCCCTGGCCTCCCTGACCGTGCTGGACGTGCTGTTGTTCGCCCTCTTCTTTTTCATCCCCCGCCGGGCGGGGTTCGGCGCCATCACCCAGGTGCTCATCCCCGAGGTGGCCTTCTCCGCCCTGTTCACCCCCCTGGTGTACCTCCCCCTCCGCTGGGTCTGGCGGCGTCGCTGGACAGAATGGGAAGAAGGGGAGCCCTAACCGCCCTCTTCGCCGTCGAACACCGACGCCCCAAAGCGCCGAAACGTTTTACGAACGACATATTCCCGCTTTTGGGAATATGTTGAGCCCCAACCCCACCAAGCCCCGGGCATCCCATGGATTCACCCCAGACAGGAAGGAGCGTCCCCATGCCCTACGACGCCGGACAATTTGATATGGCGGTTGTCGGCGCGGGGCACGCCGGGATCGAGGCGGCCTTGGCCGGAGCCCGTTTGGGGCTGCGGGTGGGGCTTTTTTGTTTGCATTTGGACGCGGTGGCCAACCTGCCCTGCAACCCGGCCATCGGCGGCACGGCCAAGGGCCAGTTGGTGCGGGAGATCGACGCCCTGGGGGGCGAGATGGGCCGGGCGGCGGACGAATGCTGCATCCAATACCGAATGCTCAACCGAGGCAAGGGCCCGGCGGTGCACAGCCCCCGCGCCCAAGCCGACCGCCGGGCCTATGGGGCGCGGATGAAGCGCCTGCTGGAACAGGTGCCCAACATCCATCTCAAGCAGGCCGAGGTGATGGACATCGGCCTCGCGCCGGACGGGCGGACAGCCTGGGTGGAAACCGCTCTGGGGGCCCGGTACGCCGTGGGCGCGGCGGTCGTGGCGGCGGGCACCTACCTGAAGGCCCGCACCATCACCGGCCAAGTCGCCCGGGATTCCGGGCCGGACGGGCTGACCCCGGCCGCCCATCTCTCCGGCGCGCTGACGGCGCTGGGCCTGCCCGCCCAACGGTTTAAGACGGGGACACCCCCCCGGATCAGCGCCCGCAGCGTAGATTTCTCAAAAATGACAATCCAAAAGGGCGAGCCGGATTGCCCGCCCTTTTCCTTTGAAAACACAGGCCCCTCCCGGAACGAGGCCGTCTGTCACCTCACCTGGACGACGGGCGAAACCCATGACATCATCCGCGCCAACCTCCATCGCAGCCCCCTCTACGCCGGGCAAATCCACGGCGTCGGGGCGCGTTACTGCCCCTCCATTGAGGACAAAGTCGTGCGCTTCGCCGACAAGGACCGGCACCCGCTGTTCATCGAGCCCACCGGCCTGGACAGCGACGAGCTCTACGTCCAGGGGCTGTCCACCTCCCTGCCCGAGGAGGTGCAGCTGGCGGTTCTCCGTTCGATCCCCGGCCTGGAGCGGGCCGAAATCATCCGCCCGGCCTACGCCATTGAATATGACTGCCTCGACCCCCTCTGCCTGACCCCCGCCCTCATGGCCCGGGCGATCCCCGGCCTGTTTTTCGCGGGGCAGGTGTGCGGCACGTCGGGCTACGAGGAGGCGGCGGCCCTGGGGCTGATGGCCGGCGTCAACGCCGCCCGGTACGTCCGGGGGCAGACCCCCTTCTACCTGGACAGGGCCTCCTCCTATATCGGCACCCTCATCGACGACCTGGTCACCCGGGGCACCCGGGAGCCTTACCGCATGATGACCTCCCGCTCGGAATACCGCCTGCTCCTCCGGCAGGACAACGCCGACGCCCGCCTGACCCCCCTGGGGTA
>JAITQI010000141.1 GCA_031289065.1 Oscillospiraceae bacterium | reverse complement strand
TAAGCGTTGATGGCCATAGGGGCGATGGCGGCGATGGTCACCACGGCGATTTTTGAGCCGACGCCCATGCCGAACCAGTTGTTCATGATGGGCGACAGGGCAATGATGGGGATCGAGTTGAGGGCCGAAATCATGGTCAATCCGAAGTAACCCCATTTGGGAAACAGCGTCGCCAGCACCGCCGCCGAAAAGCCGAAGAACGAACCGATGGCCAGCCCCACCAGCGCCTCGGTCAGCGTGTACAGGCCGTTTACGTTGATCGCGTAAAGGTTTTCCGCGAAGGCGGTCAAAATTTGGGACGGCACCGGCAACTGGAAGGAGCGCAGTCCCATGACCGCGTGAAGGGCGCCCAGCTCCCAGAGCGCGATGACCAAAATCCCGAACGCCACGGGCAGCAGAACGCCGGCCACCTTTTCTCTTTTCATCGCTTACCCCGCCTTCTTTCGCGCCGCGACGGCCCACGGAATGCAAAGTCTCTCGGCCCAGAACACAATATAATAGCTGGTGATGCCGAGGAGGGCCGCCATGAGAATGGACGACCAGAACATGAGCGCGCCGTTGGCCCCGTAATACAGGGTGTACAGGATTTTTACGCCGATGCCCGAGCTTGTGCCGAGCAGTTCCACCACGATGGCCGCCGTCACCGACATGGGCGCCGCGATTTTCAGCCCTGTGAACAGATGGGGCAAAGCGCTGGGCAGCAGGAGCTTACGGTAGACCGTCGGTTTTTTGGCGGCGTAGGCGAACATGAGGTCGCGTTCGTCCTGCCCGGACGATTTCAGACCGCTCAGCGTGTTGGCCGCGATGGGGAAAAAGGTGATGTAGGCGGAGATGAGGATGCGGGAGACGTCCCCGTCGCGCACGATGTTGTATACAATGGGGGCCAGCCCCAAAATGGGGATCATCTGGGAGATGATCAGATAGGGGAAGGCGAGCTTCTCCATGACCTTCGACCAGCTCATCAGGACGGCCAACAGGAACCCCACCGCCGCGCCGATGCCGAAGCCGACAAAGGACTTGGACAGGGTCACCCAGCCCGATTCGAGCAACGAGAAAAAATTGGAGACAAAGGTCACGGCGATGTTGTGCAGGAAGGGCAGCTTCTGAATGGCGAGGGTGGGCGGGAGCAGTTGAGTCAGGACAAAGGCGGCCAGCTCCCAGATCAGCACGAAAGCCGCGACCCAAACCGCCGGGACAATCGCTTTGCGCCACCACGCGGGGCCCGCCTTCTTTTTCATGCGAGATCACCTTCAAAGCTGTTGCGGATTTTGGCCACCAGCGCCGCGAATTCCGGCGTCCCGCGCATGTCGGCCCGGCGCGGGCGGGGCAGATCGACGTCGATGATGGCCGACAGCCGCCCGGGGTGGGGCGAGAGAACGCAAACCCGGTCGGATAAAAAGACCGACTCGGAGATGTTGTGGGTGACAAAGATGACCGTTTTGTTCGTGTTGCGCCAGATGCGCAGCAAGTCCTCGTTGAGCTTTTCCCGCGTGAACTCGTCGAGCGCGGAGAAGGGCTCGTCCATCAGCAGCAACTGCGGCTGAATGGCCAGCGCCCGGGCGATGCCCACCCGCTGTTGCATACCGCCCGACAGTTGGGCCGGATAGTAGTCGGCGTATTCCTCCAGGCCGACCAGCTCGAGCATTTTGTCGGCGCGCACCTTTTGCTCCTGCTTGCTCTTCTTCATGATCTCCAGCGGCAGGCAGATGTTTTTGCGCACGGTGCGCCAGTCGAACAGCACCGGATTTTGAAAGACGATCCCGAATTCGCGCAGCAGTCTGACATCCTTGGGCGTCTTGTCCTTGATAGTGACGCGGCCGGAGGTCGGCGCCAGCAGGTCGGCGAGGATGCGCAGCAGCGTCGTCTTCCCGCAGCCGGACGGGCCGAGCAGGGACAAAAATTCGCCCTCTCCCACGTCAAGGCTGACATGCTCCAGCGCGACGGTTTCGCTTCCACTCGTGTTTTTGAATACCTTATTGACGTCTTTGATTTCGATCATCGCACCCGACATCGTAAAAGCCCCCTCGTTCATCCGCCGTTTGGGTCAAAAAATTGACGCTCGGTTCCCATGGGGAAACCCAGCGCCCTTGCGGAGTTTATCCTGCCTATTACTCATGTTACCACATTCCGTTTTGCCACGGTTGCCAAAAATAGCGCGGGATTCTTGTGACAAGTGGACATTCACAGCCCGCCGCCCGCGTGATATGGTTAGATCGGGGGAAACGTCTTCGGGCTTTGCCCCTGGCCAGATTTTATGAATTGAGGTGCCATGATGAGGGAAATCAGCGCGGAGCTTCTTGCGTCCCGTGCGGACAGCATGAAGGCGGATATGGTCGGCTTTTGCCAGCGGCTCATCCAAACCAAAAGCATCAGCGGCGAGGAACGGGGCGTCGCCGATCTGTACCTGGCCGAGATGGAGGCGCTGGGTTACGACGAGACCTTCCGGGACGACGCGGGCAACGTGGTGGGGTTGGTCTACGGCTCCGAGCCGGGCCCGACCATCATGTACAATTCCCACATGGATCATGTCAGCGAGGGCGACACGCGAAACTGGGAGGGCTACGACCCCTACGGCGCGCTCATTGACGAGTGCCCGGTGGACGATCAGGAGAAAACCGTCCGGGAGACGGTGCGGTGCCTTCACGGCCGGGCTGCCTCTGACGTCAAGGGCGGCGGCGCGGTGCAGGTGTACGCGGGCGGACTGCTGGCCCGGCTGAAAAAAGAGGGGTACGTCTTCAAGGGCAACTTCATGTTCACCGGCGTCGTCCTCGAAGAGGCCGCCGAGGCCATCGGGATGCGCTGTCTGTGTGAAACGACGCTGCCCGCCCGCGGCCTCGATTACGACGCGGTCGTCTCTTCGGAGGCCACCTCGCTGAAGCTGTATCTGGGGCATCGCGGGCGCACCGAGTTCCTCATCACCACCCACGGGCGCACCTCGCACGGCAGCGCGCCCTGGCTGGGCGTCAACGCCATATACAAGGCCATGCCGGTCATCGCCCGGGTGAAGGACGAGCTGTACCCAGCGCTGCCGACAGATCCGGATTTGGGGCAGGCGTCGGTGTCGCTGAACATCATCGAGTGTCTGCCGGGGGCGTTGTCCATCGTGCCGGATCAGTGTATGCTGTCCATCGACCGGCGCACCATCCCCGGCGAGACGCAGGCGGAGGTCACGGCGCAGTTTCAGCGCATTCTGGACGAGCTGGCCCGCGAGGACCCCGAGTTCAAGGCTGACATCATCGTCAAATCGGCCAAGGAGCACACGTATACCGGGCTGACCCTGGACGCCCTCAAGGACGGCGGCCCGTGGAAAATTCCCAAGGAGCATCCCTTTGTCAAGGCCGCGGCCCTGGGGCTGGAGGCGGTTGGGCAGGAGGTCAAATACGATTACTGGGTGTTCGGCACCGATCTGTGGGTCAACGCGGGGCTGTGCCACAAGCCCAGCATCGGTTATTCGCCCATGCAGGAGCAGTTCGCGCACACGCCCTACGACAAGGTGCGCATCGACTATATGGAAAAGGCGCTTTTGGGCAACGCATCCATCTTCCTGCGCTGCGGCGAGGCCGGGGACGGCCTTCGGCAACCGATCTGAAGCGGAAATCTGCGGGCGGGGTCGCCTCAAAAGTCATAGGCCGGAACGGGGATGTTCGTTTTGCCCGAGCCGTTTGGCAGGTTGCTGTCCATCATGCTCATCGCGGCGCTCGGCGCGTTTTTGTACCACAGGCGCTGGTTTCCCGACGCCTGTATCCAGTTGGTGTCCCGTCTGATCCTCGACGTGGCGCTGCCGTTTTCCATCCTGTACACCATCACCGAGCGGGTGGATTTCCATAGCTTCGGCAACCTGCGCACCCTTATACTCATCCCGGCGCTGTCCATCGGGCTGAACTATGTGGCCAGCGGCGGCCTGACCCGGTTGCTACGCGTGCGGGAGGACCGACGGGGCCTGTTTGTGGGCATGTCCTCCAACTCCAACTCGCTGTTTTTAGGGCTGCCGGTCAATACGGCGGTGTTCGGCCCGGACAGCCTGCCCTTCGTGTATGTCTACTACGTCGTCAGCACCGCCTATTTTAACACCCTGGGCGTGCTGTTGTTGCGCCAGACGGACGGGAAGCGCCTGCGGCTCAAACAAATCGGGCGGGTGCTGGCGACGCCGATCTTCGCCGCGCTGGCGTTGGCGGTGGGCATGGCGGCCTTCCGCCTGCGCCTCCCCGGCTTCCTCGCCGACGTGTGCCAGACGTTGGGCAGTCTGGCCACCCCGTTGAGTATGCTCTATATCGGGGTTTCGATCTCGCGTCTGCGCCTGAAAAACATCCGGCTCAACCGGGATTTTTTCGCGGTGCTGGGAATGCGCTTCCTGTTCTCGCCATTGGCCGCCTTCGGGATTGCCACCCTGCTGGGGGCGGCGCCGTTGCTACTGGGCGTAATGGTGTTGCAGGCCGCGCTGCCGGTGATGACCAGTATGCCCATCTTCAGCCAGCAATACGGCGCCGACACCGACTACGCCATCCTCCTGACCTCCACGACCGCACTGCTCTCCATCGCCATTATCCCGCTTTTGAGCGGGATAATAACGTAGAAGGAAGAAGACAGAGGACAGAAAACGGGAGACAGAGACGGAAGATAACGGAAACAAAAGAGGACAGAATCCCCGCGGGGATTCTGTCCTCTCAGTCTGTCAAAATATCACGGTTTTTGACAAACGGCGATCGCCCCCACCGGGCATACCTCGGTGCAGAGGTGGCAGGCGGCGCATTTGCCGGGAATGACGGAGGGCAAGCGTTTCCGGCTGTCCCAAGCGAGGGCCTGATGGCCGCCGTCCCGGCAGGACAGGTAGCACCGCCCGCAGCCGACGCAGACGTCGGGCCGAAAAACGGGGTAGACGTTGACCCCGCGTGTCAGGTCGTCCGGTTCGACCATATAGGGCAGACCCGCGCCGATCAGCGCCTCGGCGGTCGTTCCTTTTTCCTCCAAATAACAGGAAAGCCCGGACAGTAAATTCTCGATGATGCGGTAACCGTAGTGCATGACGGCGGTGGTCACCTGAACGGTGGCGGCGCCCATCGTGAGGAATTCGGCGCAATCGCGCCAGGTCTCCGCGCCGCCGGTGGCCGACAGCGGAACGCCCCGCAGACCGGGGTGCGACGCCAGCTCCTGAATAAACCGCATGGCGATCGGCCGCACACCCACGCCCGAATACCCGCCCGGCGCGGACAGGCCCTGAATGTCGGGCGCGCCCACCAGCGTGTCCAGATCGACGCCGATGATACAGTTGATGGTGTTGATGGCCGCGATGCCGTCCGCGCCGCCCTCGAGGGCGGCCAGCGCCGGGATTTCCATGTGGGTGGCGTTGGCGGTCATCTTGGCCAGCATGGGCAGACGGGTGCCACGCCGCGCCGCGGCGCAGTATGCCTTGACCAGATCGGGATCCTCCCCGACGGCCGCCCCGGCCTGCGCCTTATTGGAGGTGTGCGGGCAAGAGAAATTCAGCTCCAGCATGTCGGCCCCGGCCTGTTCGGACAGGCGCGCCATGTCGGTCCATTCGTCCGGTGTCACGCCGATGATCGACGAGACGACAAGCTTTTCCGGGTAGCGCCGCTTCAACCGGGCGATGGCCTCGAAGTCCTCCTCAATGGGATGCGCCTCCCAGTGCTGCTCGAGGTTTTTCAGGCCGAGCAGGCTGTTGGGTGTGCTACGGAGCATGGCGAAACGCGGGGAGGGTTCCTCCACCTCAAACCGCCCGATGGTTTTGAACACCACGCCCGCCCAGCCCATCTCAAAGGCGCGGGCGCACATGTCGTAGTTGGCGCTGACGCAGGAGGAGGACAGCAGGAAGGGGTTTTCGCAGGGAAACCCGCAAAAGTTGACGCCCAGAAGTTCCTTCATCACACGCCGCCCCCTTCCGACAGAAGACGGCGCACGGCGTCGGCCAGTCGGCGCAGCCGCTGGACGGGCTTCACGTCGGCAAAACGGGCATAGTCGAAGACTGCCGCACCCTCCCAGTCCGGCGGGGCGGAACCGGCGGGGACAAGCCGGAGCGCGAAGCCGGACGGGTCGAAGTCTTGCGGAGCGGCCACGGTGAGGCCGCGTGCGGCCAGGTCGGCAACATCCTTTTCGGCGTAAGCCCGCGCCTCGACGGGGAACCATTCCGCCAGCGGTCGTTCCGACACCGCTGTCACCGCGTGTCCCGCCCGCTGGAGAGACGCGCAGACGGCAACCGCCTCCGGGCTGTCCACCCAGACGGCGGCGGTCGGCTGCCAGGCGGCGGCGAGGTAGACGCACGGCGTCTCCTGTTCGGCGATGTACTGATGCACCACGCGGATGTTGACCGGGCTGCCGAGCTTGTTGCGGACACAGGCGCGTTCGCAGTAGCGCTCCTGCTGACACAACACCGCGCAGACCGCCGCGAGGGGATTGTCCGCCCGCATCAGGCAGGCCGCCCCGGCGGTGTCGCGCAAGCGCACGGCGCGCAAAAACGCCCCGGGATCCGAGGCCACCGGGCAGGCCTTGCTGCACGGCGGTTCATGGCATAGAAGGCACTTCAGACCCTCTTCGTCGGCCACCAGCCGGTTGACGGACGTAATCACACGCGGTCCCCCCGTACGCCGCCGGGCCGAAGGGCCTCCCGCGCGGCGTCTCAAATTTGCAGGTGTTTTTTAATCTTATAGGCGAAGCGGATATGAAAGCAACGGTTGACGTCGGTGAAATCCAGCTTCATGATCTCCCGGATTCGGGCGACGCGGTACTTGACCGTGTTGCGGTGGATGTTCAGAAACTGCGCCGTCAACGTGATGCTGCATCCGCAGTCCAGGAATTTTTCCAGCGTTTGCAGCAGGCAGGCGTCCTCGTCGCCGTCGCGCTCGATGAGCTGGCCCAGGGTGTCGTAATAGACGTCGCGCAAGTCCTTGTTGTCGCAGAACTCGTAAAAGAGCTGATAGACGCCGATGTCCTCGTAGATACGCACCTCGTTTCGCCCGCCGCACTTGACGATGAGGTTGTACGCCTTGTAGGCCTCCCCGATGCTCTTGGCGATGCCCGACGGGGCGGAGAAGGTTCCGCCGACGCCCATATTCACCGTGACGCCCAACGCGCTAAAGGCCCGCGATTGGCGAACGCCGTCGAAGATGTCGATGATTTCCCCCTTGAAGGCCTTGCTGTGGGAGATGCGCGACAGCAGGACGACCGCGTCGTTGCGGATGATGGCGAAGACGTTTTCATAGCCGCGCCGGTTCCATTCGCTGGCGAAGCTGTACAGAATCTTGTACAGCACATTCTTGTCCCCGTCGCCGTCCGGCTTGACGACCGCGCCGCAGTAGAGGTGGGAGGAGTCGAACCCATAGTAGCCGAGCCGCCGCTGCGCCTCCTCGGAGTCCTCGTTGTTCATCAGCGTCTCGACGCATTCGTTGATGCCGTTCTGACGGTCTGTGTTGGCGAACACCCGCTTGGCGAAGCCGTAGGTCACCTGCCCGACGCTGACCTTATAGGGCAGCTCGATGACGGCGAAGGCGTTCCGGTTGGCGTAGTCGAGGACGTCGGGCGGGAGAGCCCTGATGTATTCGCCCACCTCAAAAACCACGCCGGCCGCCCCGCCCTCGTGGAAGGAACGCGTCATGTTCAACAGATCCCTGTCCGGCTCCTTCAGGCCGACGCCGCTGATAAAAATCAACTTGTCGGACAGATTGTCCTCAATCGGGATGGGCAACTCCCGCACCGAGTACCAGATGATGACCCGGTGCAAGCCCTCCTGTCCGGCGGCCACGCGGGCGGCCCGCATGTCGCCGAGTTCCATCAGTTCCTTAAACGTAATATACATGCCTTCACTCTCACCACGCGCCGAGGGCGCTTGTACTGGACGGACGCCGTTTGCGTCGGCGGCCGCACAATATCAGTATAGCATAGGCGCACGGCGAAAGAAAGAGCGTCCGAAGGCGGCCCGTCAGCGCAGGGCCCCGCCGGGTACGCGTTTGCAATAGACGCCATGGCCCGCGTGGCCGGTGAAACGGCCCCGGTCGAAGACAAGCGCCCCGCGTGCGTAAACCCGTTCGGGGTACCCGGTCAGGGACAGCCCCTCCCAGATGGTGTGGTCGGTGCTGGAATGCATGAGCGTTTGGGTCACGGTGACGTGCGCGTCCGGGTCGTAGAGCACTAGATCCGCGTCCAGTCCCGGAGCCACCGCCCCCTTTGTGGGTAGGCCGAACAGCCGCGCCGGATTGGCCGCGCAGACCTCGACGGCCTTTTCCAGGCTGATTTTCCCCGCCTGGGCGGCCGAGAGCATATAGGGGTACATGGTTTCGACGCCGGGGCAACCGTTGGGGATGTCCACAAAATTGCCGTGGCCGACGGCCTTCTGCGCCAGCGTAAAGGGGCAGTGGTCGGTGGCGACGGTGGAGACGCTCCCGGTGCGCAGACCACGCCAGAGCGCCTCGCGGCTTGCGGCGCCCTTGATGGGCGGGGAACAGACAAAATTTGCCCCGTCCGGCCGTTTATATACCTCGCTGTCGAAGGCCAAATACTGCGGGCAGGTTTCGGCGTACACCGGGAAACCTTGCCCCCGCGCCTCGGCGACCGCCTCCAGCCCTTCGGCGCAAGCCAGATGCACGAGATACACCGGGACGCCGAGCGCCTTGGCCCAATGGACGACGCGCCGGTCGGCCTCGGCCTCGACAAATTCTGGTCGGCTCAGGTAGTGATACCACGCGGAGGTCTTGCCGTCGGCCAGAAAGGAGGCCACCCGGCTGTAAAGTAGGTCGGCGTTTTCGGCGTGGACGTTTGTCAGGATGCCGTGCCGCGCCGCCGCGACGAGTACGCGGGACAGGTCGCCGTCGGCCATCATCAGGCCCTCGCGCTTATAGACAGTGAAGCATTTGAAGCTGGTGATCCCCGCCGCGGCCGCCGCGCCGAATTCGTCGAGCAGCGCGCCGCCGTGCAGGTCGGTGAGGATGCAGTGAAAGGCGTAGTCCACGCAGGCCTGCCCACGCGCCATGTCTATGCGGGCCCCGACGCTTTCGAGTATGCCCTGCCCCTTGCGCTGGGCGGCGTAGTCGATGACCGTCGTCGTGCCGCCGCAGGCGGCGGCGCGGGTGCCGGTGAAGTAGTCGTCGGCCGTGGGCACCCCGTTGGAAATCATGGACAGGTGGACGTGGGCGTCAACGGCGCCGGGCAAGATATACTTGCCTCCGGCGTCCACCAGTTCTCCGGCTTCCGCGCCGAGATCTTCGCCGAGCAACGCGATCCGCCCGTCCCTGACCCCGACGTCGGCCCGGAAACGGCCGGACGGGGCGACGACAGTGCCCCGCTTGAAAAGGATATCCAACATGGGCAGCGTCTCCCTCTACTGAAATCAGGCCAATCGGATCAAACCCACTGATCCGCCGTGAACAGCACCTCGTCGAGAATGGCCATGGCGGCCCGCAGTTCTTCCTCGGTGATGATGAGCGGCGGGGCGACGATGATGTTGTTGTTGTGTGTCGCGCAGCAAAACCCTTTGGCCCGCAGCGCGCCGTTTATTTTGGGCATGAGCCTGTCCGGGTCGCTGCCATAGGGGACGAGCGGCTCGCGGGTTTGCTTGTCTCGCACCAGTTCGAGGGCGGAAAACAGGCCGATGTACCGCACGTCGCCGACGCTTTTGTGACGGGCCTTCAGGTCCTCCAAAATCTCGCCGAGCAGACGGCCCCGCGCCACGGCGGCCTGAATGAGGTTTTCCTCCTCGTAGACCGCCAGCGTGGCCACCCCCGCGGCGCATCCGGCGGCGTAGCCGGTATAGGTCAGCCCGCAGGAGAAAACGTGGTCGTCGAAATAGTCGGCGATTTTTTTGTCCACGATCACGCCGCCAACCGGCAGATACCCGCAGGTGACCCCCTTGGCGAAGGTGACCAGATCGGGCTTGATCCCCCAGTTCTGATAGGCGAAATACTGCCCCGTGCGCCCAAAACCGGCCATGACCTCGTCGCACACCAACAGGATGCCGAACTCGTCACACAACGTGCGCAGACCCTGCAAATACCCGTCGGGGGGGATGATAATTCCGTTCGAGCCGGTGACCGTCTCGACAAAGACGGCGGCCACATTGCCGGGGTTTTCAAAGATGATTTGCTGCCGCAGGGCTTTGAGGTAGTAGGCGCTGGCCTCGGCGTCGGAGTCGAAGCCCAGGTTGTCCCGGTAGACGTAAGGGTCGAAAAACTTGATGAACCCGGCGCTGCCGGCGATTTCGTTGGGGAAGCGGCGGGGTTCGCCGGTCAGGTGCCCCGCGCCGCTCGTGCCGCCGTGATAGGCGCGGTAGCGGGAAAATACCTTGGCCCGGCCGGTGTACATGCGTGCGATTTTGAGCGCGTTTTCGTTGGCCTCCGCGCCGCCCAGCGTGAAAAACACCTTGCCCATGTTGTCCGAGGAAATGTCCAACAGCTTTTTGGCCAGCTCGGAGCGCACGGAGGTCGCCCAACCGACCCCGATGGAGGCGAAATTGTCCATCTGGTCCTTGACCGCCTGAATGACCTTTTGGTTGCCGTGGCCAATGTTGACGTTCATCGCCTGAGAGGACATGTCGTAGTAGCGCTTCCCGCCGGTGTCGTATAGGTAGATTCCCTCGGCGCGGGCAATGACCGGGCGCGGCGTCTTGCCCTGCACCGACCAGGAATGCAACAGGCAATCGACGTCGTATTGTTGGATGGTTTTTTCATCGAGACTCACGGCTGACACCTCCTAATACAGTTGTGTATACATCTCCAGAATTTCGTCCTCCCGCGCAACGCGGATATTGATTTGATTGCTGCGGTTGACCGCCGCGTCGTGGGCCAGACGGGGCAGCAGGCTCGCCTCCGCGCCAACCTCGCGCAAGGTTTGCGGCAGACCGGTCAGGGCGAACAGCGCGGCGATTTTATCGGTCACCGCGTCGAGGAGTTGCGGCCCGGCCAGCCCGGCGGTGTCCACGCCGAATTGCGGGGCCATTTCGACAAACGGCCCGGCCCCCGCCCCCGCGTTGAACCGCATGACTCTCGTCAGCAGGATCGCGTTGGCCAGCCCGTGCGGGACATGGAAATACACCCCCAGCGGCCGCGCCATCGCGTGTACCAGCCCGGTGGCCGCGATGGAGATCGCGCAACCGGCGTAATAGGAGCCGAGCAGCATGTTGGCCCGCGCCTCCGGATCGGCGCCGTCGGCCATGACGCCGGGCAGGTTGTCGCACAGCAGCCGGATGGCCTCCAGCGCGAAGGGCTTGGAAAAGGGCGGCGCGATGGTGACCAGTAGCGCCTCGATGGCGTGGGTCAGGGCGTCAAAACCGGTGGCGGCGGTGACGGTCGGCGGGAGCGAGAGGGTGAGCGCCGGGTCGAGCAGGGCCAGCCGCGGCATGAGCTGCGGGAAATTGATGCCCATTTTCACCATGCGCTCCTCGTCGGTGATCACCGCGCCCTTGGTGGCCTCGCTACCGGTGCCGGCTGTGGTCGGCACGGCGATGATGGGCAAACAGGCCCCGGGCGCGCCGCCGAACTCGTAATCGGGCAGACGACCGGGGTTCGAGGCCATTAGGCTGATGGCCTTGGCCGTGTCGATGGCGCTCCCGCCGCCCAGGGCGATCACCATGTCCGCGTGGGCGAGCCGGGCCGCCTCGACGCCGTCCTCGACGTTTTGGATCACCGGGTCGGGATCTACGCCGGAAAACCAGGCCGTTTCAAGGCCGCCGGTCTTCAGGCTGGCGAGAGCCGTGTCCAGAAACC
>JAITQI010000185.1 GCA_031289065.1 Oscillospiraceae bacterium | reverse complement strand
ACGAACAATTGACAATTGACGATTGACAATTAGGACGGGGGTGCGCCCGTTCTTTGTAGGGGGCGGCGTCCCCGACGCCCCGTGGGTGAAAAGAGATGGGGTTCCCGGTTTTCCGTGTTGCAAAAAAAAGATTGGGTTTCGGTTTTTTAACCCGCGGGACGTCGGGACGCCGTCCCCTGCAAAGGACGGGGGACGACGGTCTTTTCCGCAATCCTATTCTTTCGACGAACAATTGACGATTCTGGAGGGAAAATCGATGGCTGTACAAACCGAATATGAACGATGGTTGGCGTCTCCCGTGTTGACCGAAGATGAACGGATCGAATTGGTGGCCGTTCGGGACGACCCGAAGGCCATTGAGGACATGTTCTTCGCGCCGCTGGCCTTTGGGACGGCGGGGCTGCGGGGGGTCATGGGGCCGGGGCTCAACCGGATGAACCCCTATGTGGTGCGGCAGACCACCCAGGCGCTGGCGGCGCTCATCCTGCGGGAGGGGGCGGCCGAGGCCGAGCGGGGGGTGGCCATCGCCTACGACTGCCGCCATCACGCCGAGGAATATGCCCGGGAGGCGGCCTGCGTGTTGGCGGGCAACGGGATTCCGGTCTATCTGTTCGACGCGCTGCGGCCCACGCCGGAGCTGTCCTTCGCCATCCGGCGGTATGGGCTGATCGCCGGGATCAACATCACGGCCAGCCACAACCCCAAGGAATACAACGGGTACAAGGTCTACTGGAAGGACGGCGCACAGATGCCGCCCGAGCACGCCGGGCAGGTGGCCGCCGAGATGGGGCGCATCGACATCTTCACCGGGGCGAAGACCCTGTCCTTTGAGGCGGGCATGGCCGCCGGGCTGATTCGGACGCTGGGGGACGAGACCGACGAGGAATTTTTGGCCCAGGTGTTGGCCCAGTCGTCGGCCCGGGACGCGGTGGCCGCCGTGGCCGACCGGTTCCCGGTGGTGTACACGCCGTTTCACGGGGCGGGGTGGCGGCTGGTGCCGGAAGCGCTGGCCCGGCTGGGGTTCACCAAAATCCTGTGCGAACCGGCCCAAATGGAGCGCGACGGGGACTTTCCCACGGTGGCCTCCCCCAACCCGGAAAACAAGGAGGGCTTCGCCCAGGCCATCGAGCTGGCCCGGCAAAACGGGGCGGAGCTGATCATCGGCACCGACCCGGACGCCGACCGGGTGGGCATTGTCTTGCGGGACGGGGCGGGGGATTATGTCACCCTGTCGGGCAACCAGGTGGGCGTTCTTTTGACCGATTATCTGCTCCGGGCCCGGAAGGCGGCGGGGACATTGCCCGCCCGCCCGGCGGTGGTCACCACCATCGTCAGCACTCCCATGGCCCGGGCGGTGGCCGAGAGGCACGGGGCGGCGGTGTATGAGACCTTCACTGGGTTCCGGTTCATCGCCGAGGTGATCGGGCGGCTGGAGCGGGCGGGGGAAGCCCAGTTCCTGCTGGGGTTTGAGGAGTCTTACGGCTATTTGGCGGGGGATTACGCCCGGGACAAGGACGCCGTCACCGCCGCCATGCTCATCGCCGAAATGGCCGCCTGGCACGCCGAACAGGGCCGCACCCTGTACGACGCCATGCAGGCCCTGTACGCGACCTACGGGCACTACCGGGAAGTCACCCTCAACCTGGTCATGCCGGGGGTGGACGGCCTGGCGCATATGAAGGCGCTGATGGCCGATCTGCGGCGGGAACCCCCTGTGGCCCTGGGCGGTCTGCCGGTGGTCGCCGTGCGGGACTACCTGGCCGGAACCCGGGCGGACGGGTTGACAGGGCGCACCGAGAGCATGTCCCTCAAAGGCTCCGACGTGCTCAGCTTTGAGCTGGCCGACGGCACCCGGGTGCTGGCCCGCCCGTCGGGCACCGAACCGAAAATCAAAATCTACCTGCTGACCCGGGGGGAGACGCCGGCGGAGGCCGAACGGACGGTGGAGGCCCTGTCGAACTGGGCGGAGGCGCTGCCGGAGCGGCAGGGCAATTGAGAATTAGACGGTTTTTGTGGGCCGCTTCTTTGGGGGAGCGGCCTTTTTTTGTTTTCCGGTCGCTATTTCACCACCGTGATGCGGGGGATTTTGATGGTCACTACGATTTCCCGGTCGGAGTCCTGGCGGTCGAGACCGGCGGGGACGCCGGCCTGGCGCATGATGTCCACGGCGTGGCCCACCGTGTTCAAAAACAGGCGGACGTCCTTGAGGACATAGCGGGCGCGGGCCTTTTGGGCGGAGAGGCCGCCCCGGCGGGCCAGGACGCTTTCGATATACCGCTCGCTCTGGGCGACGTTCAGGCGCTGCTGGATGATCCGGTCGAGGGCCTCCATGCGGTCGCCGTATTCCTCCAGGCGCAGCAGGGCGCGGGCGTGGCGTTCGGTGAGGTTGTGCTGGCGGATGAGGGCGATGATTTCGGGGGGATGGCGCAGCAGGCGCAGCTTATTGGCCACCGCCGACTGGGAGATGCCCACCCGGCGGGCCGCCTCCTCCTGGGACAGGCCGTAGATGCGGATCAGGTTCTCCAAGCCCTCGGCCTCCTCGAAAAAGTCCAGGTCCCGGCGCTGGAGGTTTTCCACCAGGGCGATGAGGGAGGACTGCTCCGCGTCGATGTTGACCAGCAGGCAGGGCACATGGGGCAACCCGGCCATGCGGGCGGCCCGGAGACGCCTCTCCCCGGCCACCAGCTCGTAGCCGCCGTCGGACGCCCGGCGCACGGTGAGGGGTTGGAGGATGCCGTACTGGGTGATGCTGTCGGCCAGTTCCCGGAGGTCGTCCAGGTCGAACCGGCGGCGGGGCTGATGGGGGTTGGGACGGATGAGGCCGAGCTTGAGATAGTTCACCTTTTGGGACTCCAACAGGTTGGGCTGACGGGGAAACACCACGGCGGCCGCCTCCTTTCGCGCACACATTTGATTTGGGAAATATTGGCAACATTATATGCCTGTCCCCTGTCGATGTCGCGGAAAGATTGTCGAGGCGGCCGCAATATTTTGGGGCTATGTCCCGGGACATGTGCGCGTTGACGGGCGGGGGCGCTGGGTGGTAAGATAGGGGGGAGAATTTTGTCGAGGGGTTGGGGGACGAACAATTGACGATTGACGATTGACAATGGACAATGGAGGACGCGTTTCCCCGTCCTTGTAGGGGGCGGCGTCCCCGACGCCCCGTGCGTTAAATAACGGTTTGGTTCCCCGGTTTTCGGGGTCGCAAAACGGTTTGGGGTTTTGTTTATTTAACCCACGGGACGTCGGGACGCCGTCCCCTACAAGGGACGCGGGGGCGCGGCGGGCGGCACATATACGATTTGAAGGAGGAAACGTTGATGGGTGTTTTGCGCGAGGGGAAGAGGTTTTTCCTGCGAGAGAAGGGGCCTGTTCGGAATGTGCTGACCGCTGTGTTGCTGGTGCTGTCGCTCGTCACGGGGTTATTGGCCATCTTTCGCAAGCCGGGCGGGCCTGTGTACACCGCCGGGGGGGATATTACGATTGTCAACTCGGTGGTCAACAACGGGGAATGGATCGCCGTGGCGGCGCTGGTGGTTGTGGTGTTGCTGTGGGTGTTTCCGAGGCGGCGGGCTGGCGGGGGTTCCGGGAACGTCGTCACGGGCGGGGCGGGGTACACCGCCGGGCGGGATATTATTAACAACTTCAACAACAACGGCCCGCAGCCGCAGTTTATCCATCCGAAGCAGCCGACGCAAAGCTACGGCGTGGCGCAGGCGTACTATGAGCAGGGGGCGTATCCCTCCGCGCTGAAGCAGTATGAAAAGGCGTTGGAGGAGCAGATTCAACTCTCCGGGCCCGCGCATGAGGATGTGGCGAGGGTCAGGAACACTTTGGGGTTTTTGTGCTGGGAGATGGCGCGGTATAAGGAAGCGCTGACACACTTCAATCACGCGCTGGTCATCTGTCGGGCGGCAAACGCGGAGGGCAAGGATACGGCTGCCGTTTACAACAACATCGCGGCGGTTTACGACGACCAGGGCGACTATGACAAGGCGCTGAGCTGGTACGAAAAGGCCTTGGCCATCTATGAAAAGGTGTTGGGCAAGGAACATCCGGACACGGGCACGACCTACAACAACATTGCGGTTGTTTACAAAGCGCAGGGCGACTATGGCAAGGCATTAGAGTGGTACAACAAGGCCTTGGCCATCTGGGAAAAGGTGTTGGGCAAGGAACATCCGTCCACGGGCACGACCTACAACAACATCGCGGCTGTTTACAAAGCGCAGGGCGACTATGACAAGGCATTAGAGTGGTACAACAAGGACTTGGCCATCTGTGAAAAAGTGCTGGGCAAGGAACATCCGTCCACGGCCACGACCTACAACAACATCGCGTGTGTTTACGACGAGCAGGGCAACTGCGGTGAGGCGCTGGTATGGCATATCAAGGCCTATCGCGTGTGTGTGAAGGCGCTGGGGGAAGCGCATCCGAATACGGTTGTCGCGAAGACCAACATGGAGGATACATATGCCCACACCCACCCCACCCAACCGTTCGACCAATGGTTATCCCAACGCATGGCCGATTCGGAGTGATTTTTATCGAAGGAGGAAAAACAATGTTTACCTTGCGAGAGAACCTTTCCCCCACGGAGAGCCGGGCGGCGTTGGTGAGCGCCGCGGAGGCGTTGTTGGACGGGGAGACTGACCTGATCGCCGGGTTGGCCAATGTGTCGGCGGCGATGGGGGCCTATCTGGACGACGTCAACTGGGCCGGGTTTTACCTGCGGCGGGGGGAGGAGCTGGTGCTGGGGCCGTTTCAGGGCCTGCCCGCCTGCGCCCGGATCGCCTGGGGCCGAGGGGTGTGCGGCTCGGCGGCGGCGGCGGGAGAGACGCGGGTCGTCCCCGATGTGACGGCGTTTCCGGGGCATATCGCCTGCGACGCGGCTTCCCGGTCGGAGGTGGTCGTGCCCCTGATCGTGGGCGGCGCGGTGCGGGGTGTGCTGGATGTGGACAGCCCCACGCCGGGGCGATTCGGGGCGGCGGACGCGGACTGCCTGGAGCGGGTCGGGGGGCTTGTGGCGCGGTGGATGGAAGGGGTGTAGACGTTTGGAGGCGGCCATATGCTGGTTGCGCGGCGGGTTTTGCGCATAAGACGTGGCCCCGCCTTGTGCAGACGGGGCCTTGGGCGATTTGCGACGGCGTTATAAGCGCAACTGCTGCCGGAGCGCGTCCTGTGTGACTTGTGAGAGGCTCACGCCGGCTTGTGTCGCGGCGTCGTCCATCCATGCGGGGATACTGATGGTGCGGCGTACCGCACGAACGCCGACGCGACGCCGGTAGTCGTCCGTGTCCGCGTCCACAAGCGTTACAACGTCATTCGGTTCTCGCGCTATAAGAAGGGGGTCTCCGGGGGCGGGTATCGCCAGATGATCGCGTTCATGGATCATCAACATCCCGCATAAGCCTTCGCGGATTTTATCGATGCCTTCCGCCCAGGATTCCGCTTCGGTTACGCAGCCGGGAAAGGCCGGGGCGTACACGCAGTAGCCCCCCTCCTCCTCCGGCGAAAACACGACGGGATAAACATATTTCATTCTGGTCAAGTCCTTTCGGTTATTGCCATGGAGCGGGGGGACTTATTTCAGCCCCGTGTCCCGCATCATTTTGGCCAGGGTCTTTGGTTTGATGTCTTTCGTGTGCCGTTCAACCATCACGAGCCGATCTCCGTTGCGGTAAAAATCGTGTCTTGTTCCGTGGTGGTCAAGCGCAAAGCCGTTCTTCTTGATGAGCCTGACGAACTCGGATGGCTTCATGTGTTCATCGCCTTTCTGTTTCTTATCATACACGTAATATTACGTAAAGTCAAGGCGTTTACGTAATATTACGTAATTTTTTTGCGCCCGCTCTGTGGCCACACCTGCGCTACTTTGCAACGTTTCAGCGCGAAAAACGCCCGCTGTTTTGTAAAACAGCGGGCGTTTCTTTTGGTGATCCACCGCGGATTCGAACCGCGGACACCCTGCTTAAAAGGCAGGTGCTCTGCCGACTGAGCTAGTGGATCGGACAGGGGTTGTTTTCGCGTGGGCAAAAACAACCGGCTCCCCCTTCTTATCCGGCTTCTCCTCTGCTGAAGACAAGCGGCCTTGGGCGTTATCAGGCGCGGGCGGGGCGGGCGGAAGAGATTGGCTGGGATGGCAGGACTCGAACCTGCGAATGCCAGAGTCAAAGTCTGGTGCCTTACCGACTTGGCTACATCCCACTATGGCAAGGGACGGCGGGGGACACGGGTTGCCCGCCGGGGAAGGCAGGGACGCCGCCCGGGCCCGGCGCGGGGACGCGATTTGTGTTCGCGCCGTCCGCGCCGCGCCCGGTTTTTGTGTGGGGTGGATAATCGGACTCGAACCGACGGCCCCCAGAGCCACAATCTGGTGCTCTAACCACCTGAGCTATATCCACCACGTGTGCGCGGACGGGTTTTTTGGCACGCCTGGACCGACTCGAACGGTCGACCCACTGCTTAGAAGGCAGTTGCTCTATCCTGCTGAGCTACAGGCGCATATCGCGTGTATCGCATGGGCCCGGGGGAGGCTCTGCTGGAGCGGGTGATGGGAATCGAACCCACACGACCAGCTTGGAAGGCTGGAGTTCTGCCATTGAACTACACCCGCGTGTGGGTGGCTGTGGCCACAATTAAAAATTAAGAATTTTACCCCTCGGGGCACGGGCGAATGAAGAATTGCGGGTGGAAGGAAGAGGAGAAAGAGGAGGATAAACCAGCCTAAAAATTCTAACATACTGGGAGGGGAAAGTCAAGACAATTGACAATTGACAATTGTCGATTGTCAATTTGCTGGCGGAGGGGTTGGGGGAGAAGAGGTTGGGCTGATGCCAATTAAAAAGTAAGAACTAAGAATTAAAAATTAGAA
>JAITQI010000182.1 GCA_031289065.1 Oscillospiraceae bacterium | reverse complement strand
TTTCTCTTCGTTCCTCTCTTCCTCTATCTTCTTTCTCTCTCTCCGTCTCTCTCCATCTTCTCTCTTCTCCGTTTCCCAACCTCCATTCTTCTTTACCCATCTTCTAACAGACTGAAGGCGCGGATTGTCCGCGCCTTTAGTCTGCCCGGACGCGGGGGGCAATTGACAATTGTTTTGGGGGGCGGGGCCTTTGTTTGTGCTCTTGCTTTTTTGTGTGGAATCGTGTACAATAAGGTTAGGAAACGGTTGCGAGGAGTATATATATGCAGAAAAAGCGTACGTTTATGCAGTATTTTGTCGATTACCTGTTTATCACGGTGGGCAGCGCGTTTATGGCGGTGGCCGTGCATTTTTTCCTCGATCCCCACAACATTGTGCCGGGCGGGGTCACCGGCATTGCCATGATGATCAACTACCTCATGCCTCAGTTCCCCATCGGCCTGACCATCATTGTCATCAACCTGCCGCTGTTCGTCCTGAGCTGGCGGTTCGCCGGGCGGCGGTTCCTCATCTACACCATTTACGGCACGGTGGCCTCGTCCCTGCTCATCGACGCGATCGCTTACTGGGGGACGGCGACGGTGGAACCCTTGCTGGCGGCCATTTTTGGGGGAGTGCCCCGGGGGGCGGGGCGGGGGCTTGTGTTCACCCGGGGGGCCACCACGGGCGGCAGCGACGTGGCCGCCCGGCTGCTGAAACTCATTTTTTCCCATATGCACATGGGACGGCTCATGCTGGGCGTGGATCTGGTGGTCATCGCGGCGGCCTGGGCGGTCTTCGGCCGGATCGACGCGGCGCTGTACGCCGTGGTGACGCTGTACGTCTCCACCACCGCCGCCGACGCCATCCTATACGGTCTGAACACCGCCCGGGTGGCCTATATCATCTCCGACCGGGTGGACGAGGTCGTCCGCGGCATCGACGCCGCCCTGGGCCGGGGGGCGACCCTGCTGCACGGCGAGGGGGCCTACACAGGCGACCCCAAAAAGGTCATCCTGTGCGCCATCAAACGCACCCAAATCGCCATTCTCAAGGAGATCGTCAAGGAGATCGACCCGGCCGCCTTTATCATCCTGTCCGAAGCCCACGAGGTGCTGGGGGAAGGGTTCCGGGACTACGACAAACACGCCCTGTAAGGGGAATTATAAAAAGCGCCGGGCGGATAACCGCCCGGCGTTTTTTGGTGCGTGTGAGAATCGTTTTTTCCGCAAAGCTATCCGTTCCGCCGGTGTTCGTAGGCTTGGCGGACGGCTTCGAAGGTTTCGCCGCTGAGGATGTGTTCCATCCGGCAGGCGTCGGCGGCGGCGATTTTTTCGCTGACCCCGATGCTCACCAACCAGTCGTACAGCAGGGCGTGCCGCTCGTACACCCGCTCGGCGACCTCCTCGCCTCTGGGGGTCAGGGTGATGTACCCGTCGGTGTCCATGCGGATCAACTCGTTTTCCCGTAGCTTCTTCATGGCCACGCTGACGCTGGGCTTGGAAAAGCCCATCTCCCCCACGATGTCGATGGAACGCACCGCCCCCGTTTTTTTGGACAGCAGCAGGATGGTTTCCAAATAGTCCTCCGCCGATGCGCGAATTTGCATGAAAATCACCTCCGTTGAATCAGATGCCAGAGATTCTCATTGGACGTTGGGATTTCGCTCCAGGGCGCAGACCGTCTCCACATTCGCCGTGCGGGGGAACATGTCCACCGCGGCGCAGCGGACGGCGCGGTAGCCCATATCGGCCAGGCGGAACACGTCCCGGGCCAGGGTGGCCGGGTCGCAGGACAGATAGACCACCCGGGGGGGCGCCAATTCCTTTACCGCCGACAGCACCGCCTCGTCCACCCCCCGCCGGGGCGGGTCGAACACCAGCACATCGGGGCGGATGCCCGCTTCGGCCAGCGTCCGGGCGGCCTGCCCGGCGTCGGCCTGGCGGAATTCCACGTTGGTCAGGCCGTTGCCCAAGGCGTTTTGCCGGGCGTCCCGTATGGCCTCGGGGACGATGTCCACCCCAATGACCTGCCCGGCTGTCCGCGCCAGGCAGAGGGACAGGGTGCCCGCGCCGCAGTAGAGTTCCAGCACGGTTTCCCGGCCGGTCAGCCCGGCCAGCGTCTCGGCTTGGGCGTACAGCGCCTCGGCCTGGACGGCGTTGACCTGATAGAAGCTCATGGCCGACAGGGAAAACCGCAGGCTGCACAGTTCATCCTCGAGCCGCGCCGCGCCCCACAGGGTTCGTTGACGCCCCGACAGGGCCACGTTGCCGGGCCGGGGATTCACATCCAGCACGAGACCCACAAGGCCGGGGCAGGCCGCCCGCAGCATGTCGGTCAGGGCGGGGGCCTGGGGCAGTTTGGGCCGGGTGACCGCCAGGCAGCACAGGGTCTGCCCGGTTCTCTCCCCCGTGCGCACGAAGAGGTTCCTGATGAGCCCCTCTCCGGTGGTCTCGTCGTAGGCCGGGACACGGTGCCGGGTCATCCAGGCCCGGAGGGCGGCCGCGCAGGCGTTGGCCGCCGCGTTTTGCAGCAGACAGGCATCCACCGGCACCAGCGTGTGACTCCGGGGGCGGAAAAATCCGGTGACAGGGCGGCCCTCCACGGCGCGCACCGGGAACAGCGCCTTGTTGCGGCAGCCCCGCGTGGCGGGGGCGGGGTACATCTTTTCGGGGGTCAGATCGATTTTGGCGATGCGCCGGAAGGCCTCCCGGATCCGGGCCTCTTTGAGGGCCAGCTCCTCCTCATAGGTGACGTGCTGAAAGTCGCAGCCGCCGCACCGCCCGAAGTGAGGGCAGGCGGGCGTCACCCGGGCCGGAGAGGGGACAAGGAGGGTTTCGATCCGGGCGTACACCGGGCCGCTGTCGGGGGCCTTGACGATCCGCAGCAGACATTCGTCCCCCCGGGCCGCCCCCTCCACAAACACCGCCCGGCCCTCCACATGGGCCACCCCCAACCCGGCGCTGGTGCAGTCCTCGATCACCGCCCGGCGGGTGTCGTTCTTTTTCAGGCTGTCCATAGGCCGTCCAGTTCCGTCCGGGGGATGTCGAACTGACACACACCCATGGTGTAGGGGGCTATCTCGTACACCTGGTAGTACAGGCTCAGGCCCTCCTCTGTCAGGCAAAACTGGGGTTCTATTTCCCGAACGAGCTGTTCGTAGGTTTCAAAATAATTTTCGGCGTCGGGGGCGATTTGGGCGCACACCAAGGCGGCCCATGTTTCCCGGAAGGCGTCCACATCCCCGGCGGCCAGGCTGTCGAGCGTCACTATGGCCCCGGTGGCCAGGTCGAAGGTCTCCCCCGCCACGGCGGCGATGTCCCGCAGTCCGCCGTCAAACCGGGTGTCGTCCCGGCGGACGCTCAAATAGCGGCCGTCGTTGCGCTCCACGCTGTAATTGCCCTCCCACGCCACGGGGAGGAAGTCCTGCCCCCCCGCCCGGGCGGCTTCATATTCGGCCCGGGCGCGTTCCGCCCGGTCTTCCGCCTGGGTTTCGATTTCGGCCCGGAGGAACGCGTAGTGGTTGCGCACCGCCTGGGGGAACCCGTCGGTGGGCTGGGGCAGGGCGATGGACACCCGCATGACCAGGGCGTCGGTGCCCTCATCCCGGAATTCCTTCTCCCAGAAGTCCTCGTCCACCGGCATGTCGGGGGCGAAGATTTCATCCTCCGGCGTGGGGGTGGGCGACGGTTCGGCGGCGGGCAGGCTGACCTCCGGGGACGACTCGGGTGGGACGGAGGGCGACGGGGCCGGGTCGGTCTGCCGCTGGCAGGCGGTCAGCAGCAGCAGGGACAGGAGAAGGGCGGGTATAGCTTT
>JAITQI010000174.1 GCA_031289065.1 Oscillospiraceae bacterium | reverse complement strand
CTGGCGGTAGACCAGCCCCTTTTGGCGGCAGAGCAGGGCGAACATGGAGCCCAGGTTGTCCAGCAGCATATGCAGGCTGTAGCTGATGTCCAACAGCTCCATCTTGCCCGCCTCGATCTTGGAGAAGTCCAGGATGTCGTTGATGATGGACAGCAGCGCCTGGGAGGACTTGCGGATGTCGTCCAGGTATTTTCGCTGGCCGACGGTCATCTGGGAGCGGCTGAGCATTTCGCTCATGCCGAGGATGGCGTTCATGGGGGTGCGTATCTCATGACTCATGTTGGCCAAAAAGTCGGATTTGGTGCGGCTGGCCGCCTCGGCCCGCTGTTTTTCCTGGAGCAGGTCGGTGAGGTCCACCAGAACGGCCAGGGCGCCGGCCGAAATGCCCGCGTTGCCGCCTTTGGCCCTGCCGATGCTGCGCAGTTCCACGGCGTAACACCGGCGTTGGAGGCTGCCGTTATAGGCGACGTCGGCCCAGATGGTGAGCACGGCCGTGTCGTGGGTGCGGATGACCTCCTCGATGGCTTGCTCCATTTGGGCGGCCGTTTCCTCGTCCAGATACCGGGCAAGGATGCTCTCGTATTTTTCGTTGCGGATATAGTCGAAATTGGGGGTGTGGGTCAACTCCAGGAAGACCTTGGTGCTGAGCACCAACCGGCCGTCGTCGTCGAAGAGCAGGATGATGTTGTTACAGCCTTCCAGCAGCATGTCGGTATAGGTGCGCTGTTTGGCGTTTACCAGGGACAGCGCCGAGCCGAGGGCGTCTTTGGCCTCGACGGTTTTGGTGACTTTGTCCAAAAAACGCTGGGACATCCGCAGCTCCCGGGAGAGCCGGGAGACCTCGCCGCGCAACGCGTTCACTTCGGCTCGCAGCGCCTCGGCGTCCGCCCCGTCGGCCGCATTCGCGGCCGCAACATTATGTTTCGTTTGCACCGAACCACCCTTCAGCTGTTAACGATAAACGGACAGCGGACGAACTCCGCCCTTCTGTCCCCTGTCTTCTGTCCTCAGAACACGCAGGCGATTAAAGCGTTGTTGTGGAAGCGGTTGATGGCGTGTCCGTCGGTGACCTGGGTGGGGCAGAGCTCGCCGCCGGAGTAGGCCATCATGAAGGGCACCTTGTCGCCGATCTTATCCCGGAAGAGATCCAGTTCGGCCAGCTGATCCGAGCCGAGGGTCATGTTGCGGGAAATGCAGGAATAAATGAGCAGGCCGGAGGCGCCCTCTATGGCTTCGACAATCTGGTCGGCCGCCGCGCCGGTGGTGGTGAGCACGTCCCGCTTGTCAAACACGCCGATGTACAGGGACGCCCCCTCGGGCATGGTGCCGGCGCAGATGGCGTATTTTTCCGGCGTGAGGCCGATAAACACTTTGGACACCCAGGGGGTGCCGTCGTTGTAGTCCAGCATGAAGGGCAGGGAGGTCATGGCGTAGGAGGTCTCGCTGGCCTTGGTCAGCCCCAGGTTTTCGAAGTATTCGGCCACCGGGCGGTCGTTGAGCTCCATGAGGATGTGCCCGGCGCTTTTGGTCACCAGGGCCGCCCTGTCCAAGACCTTGTCCATGGAAATAGTGGCGGTAAAAAAGCGGGGCTTTACCTCTCCGTACACCAGCACCAAAGCCAGGTGATCGCGGTAATGATGCCCGTTGTGAACCAGGAAGCAGTTGGAGAAGTCCAGGGTGTCGTCCACGGCCAGGGTGCCGAAGCAGGGGGCTCCGCCGGACAGCTCGGAGAGCACGTCCACGTAATCGTCGCCGGAATTTTCCACCATGAAGGGGGCGAAGGCGAAAATCAGGCTGGGGGCGGTGTCCTTCTGGGCGACCGCGGCGTAGGTTTTCCGGATGGCGTCGGCGGGGTTTTCCAGCAGGGACGGGGTCAGCGCCGTGATAAATTCCACGTCGTCGCTGGTCAGAACGGTCAGGCAGAGGCGCAGGGTGCCCACCTCGCCGTGCCCGGCCTGGGCGGCGGTAATGGTGCCGGTCACGTCAAAGGGCAACGCGTCATTCAGCGCCCGCACCACGCCGGACAGGACAAACTCGTAATGGCAGGCCAACAGGCCGACCGTATGTTTCTTCAGCGGCCCGGCGGCCTCCAGTTGGAGCCGAATATCTTCAACCGAACGCGCTACGTCGTCGATTTCACTGGTACCGGCCACGATGGTTTGGATCATTTGTACCCCTCCCGTCAAAAAGAAAGATCCCATGTTCTCACTCATATATCGTTGTTTTCGGGGGAAAACTTGACAGAAGGGCAACGAAAAAACCAGAGACCGGAAACGAAGGGAAACTCCCTCGGTTTCTGTTCTCTGGCTTCTGCCATCCGTCGGACGGGGTCACACGGCGCGAACCACTTTGCCCGAGCGCAAACAGCGAGTGCAGGCATGCACATGGCACGGCGCACCGTTCACCAACGCTTTGACGCGCTTGACGTTTGGCTTCCAGGAACGGTTCGAGCGCCTGTGGGAGTGGGAGAGGGCAATACCAAAGGTCACGCCCTTGTCGCAGTAATCACATTTTGCCATTTTTCACACCTCCTCGCCTTATCATCGTGCCCTATGGGGACGCGATTTTTATTGTAACAGATACCGGGGGAAAATGCAACCCCCAATTTGGGGCGGGGCGGGGTTGTTTTGGGGGCGGTAAGACGGGCGGCCCAGGCGGGCGGGTTCCGTGGGCAGAAACCGGCCCCGCAGCCTTTGAGGCCGCGGGGCTTTTTTGGTTGCGGGGAGAGGATTCGAACCTCTGACCTTTGGGTTATGAGCCCAACGAGCTACCGGACTGCTCCACCCCGCGATATTAAACGGTTCCGGCGGCTTGGTGCCGGAGACCGGGCTCGAACCGGTACGACCCTTTCGGGTCACGGGATTTTAAGTCCCGGGCGTCTGCCAGTTTCGCCACTCCGGCCCGACTGTTTTTATATTGTATCACAGCCGACTGGGTGTTGTCAATCCGAAAAAAACTTTGGGCGGATATTTTCCCGCCAACGCTTTCCCTCCGCCCCCCTCGGAGCGAGGACTTAAAAATTTAGGACTTCCCTTCGATGCCCTGGGGCGGTATACTGTAACTGATTTCTACAGCGGGGAAAAATAATTTTAAGAGGTGTTTTTCATATGGAGGTTCGGCTTTTGGGGGGCGCTGGGGCGGATTTTGCGGGGCTCGACGGATTGGGCGGCGCGGCGAAACAATACGGGCGGAACGCGGAACGGTGGTTGGGCAAGGGCTTTGTCCGGCCGGAGGGGTGCTTTGTCTTCGAGGAAGACGGGGGCGGTTTGGTCGGCGGGGTGTGTTTTGCGGCGGGGTTGCCGACGGAGCTGGAAATCATGGATTTCGCCCTGACGGAGCCGACCCGGCCCGACGGCCCGGCGCTGTTGTCGGAGGGGATTCGCCTGGCCGGGAGGCCGGAAGCCCGCATGGTGTCCTACAATTTGTACGACGACGGGCCGACATTTTCGGATATCCGGCGGCTTTTCCTGGCGGCCGGGTTCGCGGCGGCCCAGGAGAAAAAGAGCTACACCTATGAAAAGGAGACGCCGCCGCCGGTTATGGAGGGGCTCGCCTTTAAGAGTGTCGCCCAGACGGGGGAGGCGCTGTTTCTGGAGACGGTTCAGCGGGTGACGGTGGGCACGTTGGACAGCCTGATGGCGGCGGACGCGGCGGCCCTGGGCGCGGACGAGGCCGCCCGGATTTATGTGGACGGCCTCAAAACGCTACACTACGACTCCGACTGGTGGCGGCTGGCCTACCAGGGGGACGACCTCGTCGGGCTGATTGTGCCCCAGCGGTTGGGCGACACGGTGGGGGCCATCAACTACATCGGCGTCCTCCCCGAACGGCGGGGGCGGGGGCATGTCAACGCCCTGCTGGCCGAGGGCACCCGTGTGCTGACGGAACACGGCGTGAAAAAAATCTACGCCGACATCGACACGGCCAACGAGCCCATGGCCCGGGCGTTGGAGGGTATGGGGTATGTGTTTCAGACGGCGGAGGTTGTGTTGGTAAGGGGGGTGTGACGCGGGGCGTGACCGAAATGTTGTGTGCCCACAGCGGTCAGAAAAGCGTCCCTCCCCAGAAGCGGAGGGACGTTTTCCCGGATGGTTTACTCGTGGTGGCGCGATTACTCAAAGCAATCGCATCTGTCGTCACCATCCACGCTCCGACTGTGTCTGCGGCACCAATACCGTCTTTTTTGTGAATCCCACTCGGCATAGCGGCAGATAGAGCAACGGCGTTCCATATGTAATCACCTCCTAATCGTCTTGAAACTCACTAATGATTCCCACAACAATGCTTTCCAGGATGAAGACAACCATAGAAAACAGACTATTTATTGATGCGTAGCGCGGTGAGCAATGAACCATTTGACGGCGAGGCGTTGTCGCTTTTCATCCGCTATCAGCATTTTGCGGGGGCGTCCCCGCCTCCCATGATAGCACCAATTTGTTGCCTTGCAAATACGTTTAATGGAATATTTTCTACGATATGTTGCCTCTGTTGAATCTTCCCTCCGTTTGCCCTACGCTTGCCACAGGAGGGGATACGCGATGGAATTGAGATTGCTGGCGCTGCGGCGCGAAAAACAGATGACGCAGGACGACGTAGCCAAGCGGCTGAATATCTCCCGCCAAGCCTACGCCTTGTACGAAACCAACCAACGCCACATGAACTATGACTCCCTGCGCATGTTGGCCGAACTGTTTGCCGTCAGCATAGATTACCTGTTGGGCCGGGACAATCGCAACAGCGAATATCTAACCGACGACGAACTGGAACTCCTTCGCCAATACCGAACGCTGGACAAGCGAGGGCAAAAAACGTTGCAAACGCTGGTTGCCTTCGAGCGCACTCAAACCAAAAAGCCGACGGCATAATCCGTACCCTCCGATTCCCAAGCGGCACAAAAAGCGGCCCGAACCCCCACAAAGGGTTCAGGCCGCTTTTCGCTTTCAGCGTGCGCACCAAGATTGGTTGCGCACCGCAACAGCCGCCGTTTCACGCGAACAGGTCGTCCAAATGGCCGAAGGTGTAGCCTTCCGATTCCCAGCGGGTGAGGAGGTCGTCCATGATTTCGGCGTTGGTTTGGGATGTGCTGTGGAGCAGGACCACCGCGCCGGGGTGGATGCGGGCGGTGAGTTTGGCCAGGGCCTGTTCCCGGGTGGGCTGTTTTTCCTGAATCCAATCCACGTAGGCCAGGCTCCAGAACACCGTCTTATAGCCCAGGCGCTGGGCTTGGGCCAGGTTGCTCTCTCGGTATTTGCCCTGGGGCGGGCGGTAATAGTGGGACATCTCCCGTCCGGTGGTCTCCCGGAACAGGGTCTCCAGTTCGGCCAGTTCGGCCCGGAAGCTCTCCTCGTCGGCGATTTTGGACATGTCCGGGTGGTGGAAGGTGTGGTTGCCCACCACATGCCCCTCCTCGCACAGACGGCGGGTCAGCTCCGGGGCGGACTTCACGAAGTGCCCCACCACGAAGAAGGCGGCGGGGGCGCTGTGCTTTTTCAGGGCGTCGAGAATGGGGGGCAGGCTGCCGTTTTCGTAGCCTGCGTCGAAGGTCAGGTAGATGACCTTCTTGCCGGTGTCCCCCAGGTAGGCGGCGTCGTATTTCGCCAGGTATTCCGCGGTGGCGCCGCCGAGGGGCGCGCCCCCGCCTTTGGGGAAGCTCAGGCCCCAGTTGCCATTCCCGGCCCGGGCCGGGGGGACAAGCAGGACGGTCAGGCAGAGGGCCGCCAGCAGGGGCAGGGCCCGTTTGGTTTTCATCGTCGCATCATCCATTTCCGCGCCGCGCTTGACCCTGTCCCGTTGGGGCACATGGGGGGCGGCGTCTTTTTCGCTGGGGCGGTCAGCGGACGAACGCCGCTTCCCCCTTACGTTTTACCGAAATGAAACGAATCATGCGTGGAAATGATTGTTGTTTGGCGGGCTTGCGTTTTTTACGCGGGGCCTTCCAGCCGCCGGAGGCCCCTCATTTCGGAGGTGATCAGGGCCATCGCCAGGGCGGCCATGGCGGCGTCGGCCACGGGGCCGGCGTACAGGATGCCGTCGATGCCGAAGAAGAGGGGCAGGACGATCACCAGGGGCAGCAGGAACAGAATCTGCCGGGTCAGGGAGATGAACAGGCCCTTGAAGGCCTTGCCGATGGCGGTGAAAAAGTTGGCGGTGACCGGCTGTATGCCGTTGAGGAAGGCGCACAGGAGGAAGACCCGGAAATAGCGTTCGGCGAAGGTGAAATACGCGGCGTCCCCGCCGCCGAACAGCCCGATGAGGAACCGGGGGAAGAGCTGAAAGCACAGGAACCCCGCCGTGGAAAACACCAGGGCCAGGGTCAGCGCCCGGCGGTAGGTCTGCCGCACCCGGGGGTAATTTTTCGCGCCGTAGTTGAACCCCAAAATGGGCTGACAGCCCTGGGCGACGCCGATGACCACCGACAGGAAGACCATGTTGACCTTGGAGACGATGCCCGCGCAGGCCAGGGCCGTCTCGCCGCCGAAGGGGGACTGGGCCCCGTACCGGCGCAGGGCCTGGTTGGTGGCCACCTGCACCACGGCCATGGCCAGTTGGTTGAAACAGCTGGCCACGCCCAGGGCCAGGATGGACAGGGTGACCGTCCGGCGGGGTTTGAAGCAGTCTTTGGTCAGGCGCAGCATCCGGCAGCGGCGCAGGAAGCAGAGGGCCATGGCGCAGGAGATGAACTGCCCGACGACGGTGGCCCAGGCCGCCCCCTCGATGCCCAATCCGAAGCCGAACATGAGAACCGCGTCGAGGGAGGCGTTGGTGACACAGCCGACCACCATGCACAGCATGGAGCACCCCGGCCGCCCGTCGGCCCGGAGCAGGGCGCTCACCCCGCTGGCCAAAATGGCGAAGGGCAGACCCAGACTGGTGATGCCGGTGTACGCCGTGGCCAGGGGCAAAACGGTGTCGGTGGCGCCGAACAGCACCAAAATCGGCTCCAGGAACACCCGGGCGACGGCGGCCAGCGCCACCCCGCTCACGGCCAGCCAGAAGACGGCGCAGCCCGCCGTCCGGGCCGCCCGCTCTTTTTCCCCCGCCCCCAGGGCCAGGCTGATGTTGGCCGCCCCGCCGATGCCGAAGAGCAGGCCCAGGGACAGGGCCAGCAGGGCCAAGGGAAAGTCCACGTTGGTGGCCGCGTTGCCCACAGGGCCCAACCGGTGGCCGATGAAGACCTGATCCACGATATTGTACAGGGCGCTGACCAGCATGGAGACGACGCTGGGCAGCGAAAACCGGGCGATCAGCCGTCCCAGGTTTTCCCGCGCCAGCGGATGGTTGGATATTTGGGCGTCCATGAGCAGGCCCCCGTTCGGCGGTTGAATTTTTGTTATTGTATCACAAAGGTGGGCGGGGGCGCAAATCAATTGACAATGGTCAGGCGGGGGTTGAGGTTCCCCCTTCGTCAATTGACCATTGCCAACTGTCAATTCGTCAATTGACTTCCCCCCTCTCCCATGCTATGATAAAGAAAATCCGCCTCCGAGGCGGACAATGGAGGTGTTTGTCTTGGGCCAGACGGTGGGGCTGTATCTTCACATCCCCTTTTGCCGGAGCAAGTGCGCCTATTGCGACTTCTACTCTCTGCCGACGACCGACGAGAGCGCCTGGGACGAATATTTGGCGGCGCTGACCCAGCACATCCGGGAGACCGCCCCCTCCATGGCCAAACACGTGCTGGACACGGTTTATTTCGGCGGCGGAACGCCCTCCCTCCTGGGGCCAAAGCGCCTCGGCGCGCTGCTCGATCTGCTGGGCAAGCTGTATCCCCTGTCCTCCAGCCCGGAGATCACCCTGGAGGGCAATCCGGACAGCCTCGACCCCAAAACCCTCAAAAAACTGAAAAAACAGGGCTTCAACCGCCTGTCCATCGGGGTGCAGTCCTTTGACGACGACATGCTGCGCCTGCTGGGCCGCCCCCACACCGCCGCCCAAGCGGAGGAGGCCTTTCAGGCGGCCCGGGCAGCCGGGTTCGGCAACCTGAGCGTCGATCTGCTGTACGGCCTGCCCGGCCAGACCCGGGCGGACTGGGGCCGGACGCTGGAAAAGGCCCTGTCCCTCAAGCCGGAACATCTGTCCTGCTACGGCCTCAAGCTGGAGGAGGGCACTCCCCTGCACCTCATGCGCCACGAATACGCCTTCCCCGACGACGACCTCCAGGCCGACATGTACCTGGACACCGCCGAAGCCCTCAAGGCGGCGGGGTTTGTCCACTATGAGATCTCCAACTTCTGCCGCCCGGGCTACGAGTGCCGCCACAACATGAAGTATTGGACGGTGCAGCCCTATGTGGGCCTCGGCCCGGCCGCCCATTCGGACTGCGGGGGCCGCCGCTGGTCGTATGTGAAAGACCTCAAAACCTACATCGACGGCATCCACCAAGGCGACGCCCTGGTGGCCGAAATGGAGGACATCCCCCCCCTGGAGCGGGCCGGGGAATATCTGATGCTCCGCCTGCGCACCGCCCACGGCATTTCGGGCAACGAATACACCCGGGACTTCCGGGTCAGCTTCGACGCCATCGAGCGCCGCTTGGAACTGCAAGAGTCCCGGGGTCTGGCCGCCCGGTCGGACGGCCGCTGGCGCCTCACCGAAAAGGGCTTCCTGGTCTCCAATCAGGTCATCGGCGACCTCCTGGAACAGGCGGAAACGAACGTATAGCGCGGGCCGTGAGAACATAAAAACAAGTCCGATGTGCGCATCCGCGTTTACCCCTTGACAGTTCCCTAAAATATACGATAATAAAAGCAAAAGGCGCACCGTCAACCGGTACGCCACCGCAAGTTCAAGCTATGTAGCCGTCGCTCTTGGTAGGTGTGGGCGGCTACGTTGCTTTTGGGGCCGACGTCAGCAACAGCCAGATGGCCGCCGCAAAAACGATCGCGTATTTTACCACGCGTTTCCCCCTCCGTTGCTTGGAGGCCATATGATTTTGGCTACAAGATGGGCCCCGCGCAGGCGGGGCTTGTTGCTATCGTAGCACATATATGCGAGACGGGCACAAGATGAACGCATGAAAGAACAGGAAAAAAACCGAGGACGGACACGGAGACGCAGCCGTATCTGTCCTCGGTTCGTTTTTCGTTGCCCCTACCGCGCCCGAATCTTCTTCAGCTTGGCGAAGCGGGGCAGGCCGTTTTCAAAGGGCAGGCCGGTTTCGCCCCGCACCAGGGGGGTGGCGTAGTCGATGAAGGGCGGCAAAATGCCGTTGCCCTCGGCGTTGATCCATTCCCGGGGCACTTTTTTCTCCAGATTGGCCACGCCTTCCAGGTCGAGCAGCTGGATTTCACAGCGGTAGTGGCCGTTTTCCATGACCCGCCGGAAGCCCACCATCTTGTCGGTCAGGCCCTCCACGGCGTGGCGCACGGCGGCGGCCCCGGCGGCGTAGGCCTCCTCGATGTCGGTGGCCGAGGCGCAATGGGTGGCGCAGCGCTGGAGCAGGGACAGCTCGATGCCCCGCACCTTGCAGCCCAGCTCGGTCTTGACCAAATCGGCCAGACGGGCGGCCAGACCGCCCAGTTGGGCGTGCCCGAAGCCGTCGGTGGCCGAGGTGGAGGCCTCCGAAATGAAGCGGCCCTCCGCGTCGTGGATGCCTTCGCTGACCGCCGCGATGACCTTGCCGTTTTTCTCATAGAGCGCCTTGACGTCCCGCAGGAAGGCGGCCTGGTCGAAGTCGGTCTCGGGCAGGTAGATCAGGTCGGGGCCCAGCCCGGCGGCGGTGGCCAGCGCGGCGGCGGCGGTCAGCCAACCGGCGTGACGGCCCATGATTTCAATGACGGTGACCATGGGCATGTCGTACACCCGGGCGTCCTGATAGACCTCCATGCAGGTGGTGGCGATATACTTGGCGGCGCTGCCGTACCCCGGGCAGTGATCGGTGCCGAACAGGTCGTTGTCGATGGTCTTGGGAATGCCCATGACCCGGCACTCATAGCCCGCCTTGAGCATGTACTTGCTGATTTTGTTGCAGGTGTCCATGCTGTCGTTGCCGCCGTTGTAAAAGAAATAACGCACGTCGTACTTTTTGAAAATTTCCAGCACCCGGCGGTATTCGGTGTCGTCGATGTCGGGGTCCTTCATTTTGTGACGGCAGGAGCCCAGCGCCGAGGAGGGGGTGTACTTCAGCCGGGCCAGCTCGGCGGGGTCTTCCAGGGACATGTCGTACAGCGCGTCGTCCAGCACCCCCCGGATGCCGTGCGCCGCCCCGTAAACATGGGTGATACGCGGGTCGGCCAGCGCCGTTTGAATCGCCCCCAACGCGCTGGCGTTGATGACGGCGGTCGGCCCCCCCGACTGGCCGATGATACAGGAACCTTTCAGGGTTGACATGAAACTTCCTCCTATGTATTTGTATTTACGACGAAAAATTGACAATTGACGATTGACAATTGTCAATCGGGGAACACGATTGCGAAAAAGGCCGAACGTTTCCCCGTCCTTGTAGGGGATGGCGTCCCGACATCCCGTGGCAAAAACCGAGAAACAAAACCGTTTTTTGCGACGCGAAAGACGAGAAACCCAACCGTTTTTTTGCGACGCGAAAGACGAGAAACCCAACCGTTTTTTTACGACGCAGAAACCGAAAACCCAAATTATATTTCAACAACGGGGCGTCGGGGACGCCGCCCCCTACAAGGAACGGGAAAACGCTCTCCCGCATCTGTCCTCTGTCTTCTGTCCTCTCACAGAACGCGTCTCTAATTGTCAATTGTCAATTGTCATTTGTCATTTGCGCCCCGCCAAAATCAAAACAACGTACTCGTTCCGCCGCGCATACGCCCCAAGGTGGCGCTGTCCAGCGCCACGTCCACCGCGCCCATGCCCTCGATGAGTTGGGGGATCGAGGAAAAGCCCAGGATGGGGACGACGGGGAAGGGTTGGTGCAACAGGAAGGCCAGGGCGGCTTGCTGCACCGTGCAGCCCCGCTCGGCGGCCACCGCTTTGAGGGTCTCCGCCCGTGTGCGGTTGCCGGGGTTTTCATAGCGCTCGGCGGCCAGCTGGGTCAGCGGCAGCCCGGCGGCCAGCTTTTGAAAATATCCCCTGGCGTTGGGGGAGAAAGGCAGGACGGCCTTGCCGGTCTCCTGGTGGAAGCGGAAGGCGTCCTTGTCCATGGCCACCAAGCGCACCTTGTCCAGCGCCTGTTGGTTGGCCCGGGCGTAACTCCATTGGGGCTGGTTGGCCACAAAACCCTGAATGCCCCGGGCCCGGGCGTATTCCTCGGCCTGGCGCAGACGGGCCGTCTTCCAGTTGGACGCGCCGAAAAAACGAATTTTGCCCTGGGCGGCAAACTCGTTGAGATAGGTCAAAATCTCCTCCACCGGGCGCTCCGGGTCGTCCCGGTGCAGCCAGTAGAGGTCGATGGTGTCCACCCCCAGCCCCCGCAGACTCTCCTCCAAATCGGATTCGATCTCTGCCCGGGACAGGCGGGGTCGATCGAAGGGCTGGCCCGGTTCCGGGTGCCCTCCCTTGGTACACAGGATGACGCCGTCCCGGAACGAGGGGGGCTTCTGCCCCAGCCACCGGCCCAACAGCCGTTCGTTGGCGTTGAAACCGCAGTCGGCCTTGCCGTACACGTTGGCCGTGTCAAAGCAATTGCCGCCCCGTTCCACGAACTCGTCGTAACAGCCCACCAGGGGCGACGGCTCCCTCTGAATGACGCCGCCCAAACAGACCACCGACGGCCGCAGATCGGTGCGCGGTATGCGGATATAACGCATAGGAATGCCCTCCAATCGTTGGCCCGCTGTGGGAATGTGGACGTATAGAAGCGCTGCCCCGTTATTCCGTCTCCACCTTGGTGTTCAGGGGTACAATGTTGATATAACTGCGTCCCCGGCCCAGCGCGAGGGGGGTTCCGTCCTCCAGGGTGTAGACAAAGGGCTTGGCGTAGGCGGCTTTGCTCCATTTGATGGGCACGATTTGGCCGCCGCAGGCGAAAGACCCCGTCCCCCCGCCGACCAGTTTGGTGGACAGGCGTCCGGCGGAGTCGCCCTTGATTTGGTTGACCTCGGCGTACAGCGTCAGGACGTTGGTGACCTGAATCTGGGCGTCGTTCTGCCCGTCCACGAAGGGCGCGCCGTATTCGCTGACGGCGTAAAGTCCGGTGGCGGCGTCGTATTCAAACAGGCCGGTTTTGTAGCTGGAAAAGAATACCCGGAGGGTTTTGGCCGACGTCCCCCCGGCCGGGGTTCCGTCGTCGGCGAAAAGGAGGGTTTCCTGCCAGCTGTCCTCATGGTCGGGGCGGGACAGCTTTTCAAAGGCCGTGACAATGCGCGCCCCCGACGTGAAGGCGCTGTGTTCCAGGCCGCGCTCCTTGATGCGCTGCTGGTCGCGCCAATAGAGAGTATTTTCGTAGCCGCCCAGGCAGTCCATGTTGGTGACGCCTCGGGCCTTGATCTCGGTGTACGCCTCCGGGCTACCCCCGGCGTGGAGCAGAACGGCGTCATGCCCCTGGGCGATGTCCAGGTAATAGGCCCGGGTGCTGCGCACCGTCCCGATCTGAGGCACCTGGGAGGGATCTTGATAGACCCCCACCAGCCGGGTGATTCCCCCTTCGGCCAACGCCTCGTAGAGGATGTCGGCCTGGGTCACGCCGTACATGGGCAGCGCCTTTTTGAGGTTGTTGAGCATGACGGCCGCCGGGCGGCGGGTCTCATAGGCCGGATCCACGGCCAGCCCGGTCAGGGGGTTTAGATGGGCCGGCGGCGGGGTGGGGGTCGGCGTCGGAACCGGCGTGGGCGCGGGGGAAGGCGTGGGCCGCGGCGTAGGGGTCAGAGAGGGCGGCACCGCCAAAGGCGGATCGGTAGGCGGCACCGACTCGATGGGCTTACATCCAACCAACGCCCAAACCACAGTGACCGCGCACAGCAAACCAACCAACCGCCAACGCGTATTCCGTCGTTCCATACCCAAGAGGCCCCCCGTCAAAAAACAGATTCTCTTTATATCCGTTCTACTTCCATTGTACCGCGAAGGAGGCGTTCTGTCAATTGACAATGGACAATGGGCAATTGACAGTGAGGGGGCGGAGACGACGACGGAACTCCCCCGACGCAATCGGCGGGGGCCGAGCGAGTGGGCCGACCGCCTTCCGATGACGTCATCGGCCTTACGCCCACGAATATTACAGAAAAGAACAATCAGGCACGGAGTATAACCGATTCATCCCCAGATGGGACTTTCAGTAGAGCCTCCGCGCCTGACAATCTTACTATAACACAACCCGACCCAAAAATCAACCCCAAATTTTCCCTGTCTCCCGCCGACAAAGCCGCCGAGACCGCAAAAACGCTCTTCGGCGAAACATCCACATGGAAAGAAACCGGATACCTGCTCGCGGAGCCGCTGCGCGGCAAATTACATCATCGCGTACAGCGCGATTCCGCAATTTTTAATTTGCCTGTGCCCCGAGGGGGTATACGTCCCCATTTAATTCGTCCCCCACCCCGCCGTCACGGGCAACGCAAACCGATACGTGGGCTGGAAGTCGTCGTTATGCCGCTCGAACGACAGCGTCGCGCCGTCCGAGGGTTCGAGGCCGTTGAGCTGAAAGGCGCAATAATACAGCCGCGTCTGGCCCGCGTCCGTGTTCTCGGGGTCGGACACGCCGTCGATGGGCAGGGCGGCGGGGTCGAGGTCTTCCGGCTCGGCCAGCGCGCCGTCCAGCCAGGCGTCGTTCAAGTAGACGTAAAACTCGTCAAGAGAGGGGGCCGCCGCCGCGTTCCCGGTGTTCGTGAAGTCCAGATACAGCACGACGGCCGGGCCGGAAGCGGTTTCGCTAAAGTGCGCCCCCACGAAGTTGACCGTTCCCTTGTCGCTCCGATCGGACATCTTGGTTTCGGCACCGGTCTCAACGGTCACGTCGGGCGGGGTATAGGCCTCGAGCTTGCTGACCTTGACGGCCAGCACGGCCAGGTCTTCGCCGTCCGATTCCCAATACAGGGAGCCGTCCAGCGTGCCGGTGACCCGCACCAGCGTGTCGGCCGTCGGCAGGCTTTCCCTGTCCAGATCGGTCACGTCCAGGTAGAACTCGTAGGCATAGTTGCGGGCGATACAGGCGTAAATCAGGACGGCGTCCTGCTCCGCCACGAAGAGCTCCTCGGGATCGCCCAAGGTCTTGGCCGTGAAGGTGAACGACCCGGTCAGCTCCGACGAAAGCGTCGGATTGCTGATCAGATAGTCCAGCTCCTTATAAATCTCGTCGCCGGTCAGCGCGCCGCCGTCCGCGCCGTCGCAGCCGCTCAGCGGGGACAGGCAGAGAATCGCCGCCAAAAGAATCGCAGGGATACGGTACGAAAAAATATGTTTCATCGAGCAAACCCCCAAACGATGGGTAATTAAGAATGAAAAATTAAGAATTAAGAATTGCGGAGCCGCGGCGCGATACCGCAATTTTTAATTTTTCATTCTTAATTTTTAATTTTAATTACTAAGTCGTTGCTTATGACTGTGTCATGCCCGCCAGGTCGTCCGCTACGGGCAACGCGTACGAGTATACGGTCTGGAAGTCGTCGTTGTACACTTCGATTTCCAGTTCGCTGTCGCCTTCCGCGCCTTCGATGACGTAGTAGTACAGCTGGGTCTTGCCCGCGTAGGTGGCGTCGGTGATACCGGGGGCGTTGGCGGCCAGGGCGGCGGCGTCAAGCTCCTCCGGCTCCCAGACGCCGCTGCCCGTCAAATAGTCGTCCCCGTAATAGAAATACAGCTTCTCCGTGGGCGGCGCGGTGTCCGTGGAGCCGGTGTTTTCGAACTCAAAATACACCACGATGACCGAACTGAAGGCGGTCTCGCTGCGATGCGCCCCCACGAAGGTGAGGGTGCCCGAGGCGGTGGTGTTGGACACATCCACGGTGGGCCCGGCGACGATGTCCACGTCGGGGGGCGTGTAGGCCTCCAATTTGGTGGCCTTGATGTCCAGCACGGTGATCTGTTCGTTTTCCTCGGTCCAGTAGATGGTGCCGTCCAGGAAACCGGTCACCTGGATCATCGTGTCGGCCGCCGGGAGGGTCGCCTGATCTAGGTCGGTCACGTCCAGGTAAAATTCGTCGTCGTCATTGCGGGAGATGTAGCACAAAATGAGAACCGCGTCCTCGTCGTCCACCTGGGTCTCCTCCGGGTCGTACAGGGTCCTGGCCGTGAAGGTGAAGGTGCCCAGCTCGTAGTCGCTGGAACGGTCCGGGCTGCTGATCAGGTAGTCCAGGTCTTTGTAAAGCGCCTCGCCGGACGCCGCGCCTTTGATCAGGCCTCCGTCCTCCAGGGCCGACTGCACGGCGTCGCAGCCGGTGGGCAGCAGCAGGAGCGCCGCTGTCAACAGAATCGCCAATATTTTTTTCATTGCTTTATCCCCTTCCCATCCTGTGAGCAAACTGCCGGGCGATAGGAGCAACATCCTGTCCGCCAAGCCTTTCGGGCGCTTCACGTCAGCCGTGAGCAAACTCACCTGTTTCTATCATAACCCGAATTCAGCGCTTTGTCAATCGGTGTACAGGCGGGGCCGCCGACGGAAACGCGGACGAAAGACGTCGGACAAATTTGCAAAAAATTTACCATTCGCCCCTTGCGCCCACGGGCCGGAGGGTATAAGATATTTTTATCTCCGCTAAAGCGGCGGAGGCGTTCCGCCGACATATGATGGGGCGGAGACGCAGAGGTGCAATAGGAGGCGATCCCGATGATTCCTTTGGTCGGACGTATCAGCGTGTGGGGGGACTCCCTGCTCAAGGGCGTGGCGCTTGATGAGATACAGGGCCGGTACGCGACCCTGGAAAACTCGGTGACCGTCCAGTGCGAAAAGCTCGGCTTGCGGATGGACAACCACTCCCGCTTCGGTTCCACCATCACCAAGGGCTGGCGGAATCTGACCCAGGCCCTGGCCCGGGGGGTGGAATGCGACGCCCTGCTCATCGAGTTCGGCGGCAACGACTGTGATTTTGATTGGGCGGCGGTGGCCGAGGATCCCAGCGCCCCCCACGTCCCCCACACCCCCATCGAGGTGTTCAAACGCACCCTGGGGGATATGCTCGACGCCGTGCGCAAAAAGGGGCTGGAGCCGATTCTCATGTCCCTGCCCCCCATCGACGCCGAGCGGTATTTCCGCTGGATCACCCGGGCGGGGCTGAACAAGGAAAACATCCTGCGTTTCCTGGGGGACGTGGGGCACATCTACCGCGCCCAGGAGCAGTATTCCGTGGCCGTGACCAACCTGGCTCTGGAGCGGCGGTGCCGCTATGTGGACGTGCGGGGCGCGTTTCTGGATCAGCCCGTGCTGGGCGACCTGCTGTGCATCGACGGCATCCACCCCAACGCCCGGGGGCACACCGTCATGCGGGAGGCGCTGGAAACCTATCTGCGCCGGTTTTTGCCCGGCCGGCGGGACGGCGCGGTATGATGACCCTGGAAGAGGCGGGGGCCCTGTTGGACACGCTGGCCGAGGAGCTGCCCCCGGAATTTTACCGGGAGCTCAACGGCGGGGTGCTGCTGGCCGCCGAAACCAAGACCCATCCCGAAGCCCGCCCGGGCGACCCGCTGTATATCATGGGGGAATATCGCTCCGGCGGAACGTTGGGGCGGCAGATCATTTTGTACTACGGCTCCTTCGCCCGCGTCCTGGGGGACAGCCCCCCGGCGGTCTGGGAGAAGGATTTGCGCGCCACCCTGCGCCATGAGTTCACCCACCACGTGGAGTCCCTGGCCGGGGCAAAGGGTCTCATCGTCAAGGACGAGCGCTTCATGGCGGGCTACCGTACCAGAGGGCGGACGTCGGAGCGGGAACGGTAAAAACGGAAGAAACGGGGGCGTTTCTCTTGCGCTTCGCCCCCGATCCTGATACAATAGACGCCGGATAAAACCGGATATACGCGAAAGGAGATGTTTTTCAATGCCCCTCGTGACAAGCACCGAAATGTTCAAAAAGGCCTATGAGGGCGGGTACGCCATCGGCGCGTTCAACGTCAACAACATGGAGATCATTCAGGGGATCACCGAGGCCGCCAAGGAGGAAAACGCCCCGCTGATTTTGCAGGTGTCGGCCGGTGCGCGCAAGTACGCCAAGCACGTCTACCTGATGAAGCTCATCGAGGCCGCCCTGGAGGACACCGGTCTGCCCATCTGCGTCCACCTGGACCACGGCGACGGGTTCGACGTCTGCAAAAGCTGCATCGACGGCGGTTTCACCTCGGTCATGATCGACGGCTCCCATCACTCCTATGAGGACAACGTAAAGGTCACCAAGCAGGTGGTGGAATACGCCCACGCCCACGGCGTCGTGGTGGAGGGCGAGCTGGGCCGCCTGGCCGGTATTGAGGACGCGGTCAACGTTTCCGCCGAGGACGCCTCCTACACCAACCCCGACCAGGTGGAGGATTTCGTGGGCCGCACCGGCGTGGACAGCCTGGCCATCGCCATCGGCACCAGCCACGGCGCGTACAAGTTCAAACCCGGCCAAACGCCCCGCCTGCGGTTTGACATTCTCGAAGAGGTCGAACGCCGCCTCCCCGGCTTCCCCATCGTGCTGCACGGCGCGTCGTCGGTCATTCCGGAGTTTGTGCAAATGATCAACGCCAACGGCGGCAAAATGCCCGACGCCATCGGCATTCCCGAGGACATGTTGCGTCAGGCGGCCAAATCGGCGGTGTGCAAAATCAACATCGACTCCGACCTGCGCCTGGCCATGACCGCCTCCGTCCGCAAACATTTCAACGAACACCCCGACCATTTCGACCCCCGCCAGTACCTCTCCCCCGCCCGGGAGAACATCAAGGGCCTGGTGAAACGGAAGCTCGTCAACGTCCTGGGCAGCAATGGCAAAGCGTAGCTTTGCCAAATTAACAATTTAAGAATTAAGAATGAAAACTTAGAGGAACGGCCTTGTCGAAGGGGGCCGTTCCTCTGTTCTGTTTTTGATCAATTAAGGATCCTAATGTTTCATTCGTTTCTCAGCGCAAGGGCCGGAGGGGATTCCCTCCGGCCCTTTTTTACGTGTGGCGTGCGGTCAGGGCAGCGCGATGTCTCTTACGGCGCCGGTGTTTGTGTCGAACAGCTGATAGCGGAGGTCTGTGTAGTTGCACACGAGCAGCACGCCCGGCAGGGACGGGAGCGCGATAATGTCGCCGTCAACTTTCCCGAGCTTTTCGGCCGGGACGGACAAATCCTTGGGGATGCGGTAAACCTCCCCATCGGCCGAGGCGTCGCCCGCCGCGAAGGCAAAGCGGCGGTAATAGATGTAGTCGCCGTCAAAGCACAGGGAAATCGGCCACACATCCGGCTCGCCTATGACCGCGACCGGATTTTCGCCGTTCATGTCCGTGCGGGTGACGCCGTCGCCCTGCCCCACGTACAAATACTGTCCGTCCGTGCTATAGCTTGTGGTGTCCGCCCAGACGGTCTCCTGTACGCCGTCGGACAGGGACACGCGCACCAGGCCCTCCGCCCCGGCGCCGTACATGTACCCGCCCATCAGCAGCAGGTTGTCTGCGCGAAATTCCGCCGCAATCAGTTCCGGTTCGCCCCCCGAAAAGGGGACGCGCACGAGAGACCAGTCCGGCCGCAGGGCGTAAAACCCGTCCGGGCCGATTCGGAATTTTAAAACAGGGGCGGCCAGGAAGGAGAAGACGCCGTCTTTCAGCACCGAGAGCCAGCTCCCCGAGCCGCCCGAGTCCCGACCCCGCAGCATGGCGACCACGCCGTCAACCGCCTCGAGATTGCCGACCGCGTTCCCCGCGGCGCACGCGTCGTTTTGATGGCCGCAGCCAGGCACCTGGCAAAACACCGCCGCCTTGTCCGTGACGGGGTCGTATTCGTACAAGACAAGATCCGGCCCCAGCAGCAGGACGCGCCGCCCCGTATCCCAAACCAGCGCGCCCGGATTTCCCTTCAGCGAGGCCGCATACTGGTAGGGCGCGTACCCCTCCGCCAGCTGCCAGGAGGCCCCGCTGTCCAGGCTTATCAGCGCATAGGTTGTGTCCGCCGCCGTGTAGGCGTAGCTTCTCGGATCCGCCGGGGGGATGCGCTGGGTTCTATAGGTCATGCGCCCGACGCCCGCCTCGTCGAAGGTCAGGGACTGCGCCTCGGCGCACAGCGCCTCCTCGTCCGGCGTGAAATCCATCCGGGGCTGGAAGAGGGCCCAGGTCTGCCCGCCGTCCACGGTGCGGTAAACCCGGCCGACACCCTCGTCCGCGAAGGCGGCGGCGCGGAAATACAGGTAGCCGATGTCCCGGTCGGCGAAGGCGGCGCAGGCCAGTTCGCCGTTCCACAGGCCGTTGGTGTCGCCCGTCTCGAACCAGGTCTGGCCGTCGTCATAGGTCAGGTAGAGGACGTTGAGCCACTGGCCGTTCTCCGGCGACGCTTCTGAGGGCCCGTCCAGCGGGGCGCGGCCCACGAAGTAGCGGCCCCCCGGGAGGCCGGGGATCTCCCCCTCGGCGTAGCGGGGCTCGTTGAAGGAGAACAACCATGTGTCCTTGGGGGCGGCCACGGCGGCCAGCAAGGCGCCGCCCGCCCAGGCCTCCATCACCTCCATGTAGCTCCGCCCGTCATAGGCGTTGAAGGCCGGATAGCCCGAGTGAGACCAGGCCAGGCCCGCCTCGTCCACCTCAAACAGCAGGTTGGTGTCCCCCAGCAGCACGGGGTCGCCGGACGCGACGGAGGCGGGCGCCCCCAGGGGCAGGATGTACTTTTGGCCCTCTCGCAGCAGGGAGGGGCTCTCCCAGAGCTGGTCACCGGGCCACTGGGTCACCGAGAAGACAGAGGGCAGGGTGTAGGCGGACAGCGTCTCCATCCCCACCTGGCCCAACAGCTTCACCTGGGCGGTCTGGGCGGGGTCATTCGCGCTATAGGGGGCGCTTTGGGTCACGCCGGTCACCTCCACCAGGGCCACGCTGTGGATACGGGCGGCCAGCAGCGCCGTCTGTTCGATTTTCATCGCCGTGGACGTGTCTGACATGGTGTCGGACAGCCAGTAGTGTTCCACCGGCAGGCCGGTCAGCCCCTCCGGCACGTCGAAAAACAGGGGGTACGGCAGGTCGGGGCGATCGGTGGTCGGCGTGTCGGCGGCCTCTGACGGCGCGGGGCTGCCCGCCAGCGGGTTCAGCAGGCCCCAACCCTCCCCCCGGTAGACTCGGAGAACGACGCCCCCGGTCAGCAGGGCCACCGTGACCGCCGCCATCGCGGCCCACGCCAGGGCGGGGCGGAGACGCCGCCGGGCCGGCGCGGGGCGCTCCCCCCGCCGTGCCTCGGCTTGCAGATGGGTCAGCACCCGGCTCCGGACGCTGTCGTCCAGCGCCGGTGCGGGGTATTCGGGATGGGATTCACGTTTCATAAAAGTCACTCCCCAATATTTCTTTCAGGCGGCGGCGGGCGCTGTACAGCAGGCTCAGAACAGTGCCCTGGGGCTTGCGGAGCAATCCGGCGATTTCGGGCGAGGTGCAGCCCTCGTAATAGTAGAGGCAAACCACTGTCTTGTACTTGTCCGGCAGGGCGCACACCGCCTGGAACAGGGCGCCGCCTTCCGCCGCCCGGCTCGGTTCCGGCCCTCCGGACAGTTCCCCGTGGGCGTCCAGGCTGTCCTGCCGCCGCCGGGGGTGTTTGAGAACGTCTTTGCACACATGGCCCGCCGTCCGGATCAGCCAGGCCTTTTCGTGCTCGCCGCCCCGAAACGCGCCCTCCCGGCGCAGCAGGCGCAGGAAGGTGTCCTGGAGGGCGTCCTCGGCGTCGGCGGGGTTTTTCAGATAGGCCAAGCAAACCCGCCAGACCATGTCGGCGTGGCGCAAATAGCTTTCGGTGATCTCCGCCTCGGCGCGCACCGGAACACCCCCTCTCTTTCACTGGGAATACGACGCAGGACGGCAAAGTATTGAGCGCTTAGACAAAAAAAGATTTACAAAAGGGTGACAAAATAGTTACAAAACTGTTGACAAAATTCGACCCGTGTGTTATGGTAACTCTGATAGGAACCTTGAAAGGTGTGGGAGTATGAGAGGAAAAGCCGTGAAACGGGCGGCTCGCGCCGGGCTGGCGTTGCTGGCGGCCCTGCTGTTTGCCGTGACGGCGCTGGCCGCCGATACATATCAGACCACCACCCGGGTCAATCTGCGCCAGAGCGACTCCACCCTGTCCGCCATCCTCAAAACCTTGGAGGCCAACGTGTCGGTTTCGGTGGAGAGCTACGACGCCCAGGGCTGGTCCAAGGTCTCCCTGGACGGCCTGGAGGGCTATATTAAATCAGAGTACATCAAAAAATCCGCCGACGCGGTCGCCCCGGCGGTTTACAAGACCACCACCCGGGTCAACCTGCGCAAGAGCGCCTCCACCGTTTCCGCCGTGCTGAAGACGCTGGAAGCCGGGGTGCGGCTGGAGGTCTCCGCCTATGACGCCGCGGGCTGGTCCCAGGCGACGGTGAACGGGCTGTCCGGGTTCATCAAATCCGAGTATATCACAAAAGCGGATCAAGCCGCCACGGCCGCCACCCCCGCGCCGCCCGCCGCCGCTCCGGTGGCCTCCGTTCCCGCGACGCCGACCCCCGACGCGGCCCCCTCGGATTTCCGCACCACCACCCGGGTCAACCTGCGCCAGAGCGCTTCCACCGATTCGGCCATCCTCAAAACCCTCAACGCGGGTGTCAAGGTGGACATGCTGACCTACGACGGGGACAACTGGTCGAAGGTCTCGGCGAGCGGCCAGGAGGGGTACATCAAGTCCGAATATCTGGTTGACGTGAGCGTCCTGGGGGACGGCCTTCAGGCGGGGGACGTGGAACTCATCCCCTGGAGCGAGGCCAAACCGATTTTCAAAACCTACACCCCCGCCCGGGTCTATGACGTGCGTTCCGGGAAGGTTTACTATGTGCAGAGCTTCTCCAACGGCAGTCATGCCGACGTGGAGCCGCTGACCAAGCAGGACACCGAGATCATGTTCGCCACCTTCAGCCGCAAATGGTCCTGGGCGGTGCGCCCGGTCTGGGTGACCATCGGGGGGCACACCATGGCTGCCTCCATCAACGGTATGCCCCACGGGGGCGGCGTCATCTCGGACAACGGCATGGACGGTCAAATTTGTATCCACTTCCTGGGCAGCACCACCCACAACGGCAACACGAGCTTCGCCCAAGCCCATCAGGACGGCGTGATGGAAGCCTGGAACGCGGCGAAGTGACGACGGACGTTAAAGAACGGGGGGCTTCTCCGCGAGCGGAGAGGGCCCCGTCTTTTTAATGGACAATGGACAATTGTCAATTGCGGAGCCGCTGCGCGGCAATTCGTTCTCGACGTCCCGTTCCCTAATTGTCCATTGTCCATTGTCCATTGTCAATTGACAA
>JAITQI010000003.1 GCA_031289065.1 Oscillospiraceae bacterium | reverse complement strand
CCTTTCTCTCGGATAAGTTCAAAGGACGGCGCGTGTTTATGAAACATGACGCGGTGAAATACGACAATGAAAATCGCTTGCTCGCGTATCTCTATCTCGACAACAAAACATTCATAAACGCGCATCTGCTAAAAGCCGGGTATGCGCTTGTAGACAACTCGATACCCTTTAGGTTGGCGGATAAGTTCGCAAATTTGCGTTACGGGGCATGTAGCCGTGGGGAAAGAATGGATTTTGAACAGCGCAATGAATCGGTTTCAGCTCAATTTCAAGCGCAATGTCGGCGCGACAAGTGAATCCATTCGCAAATGTTCGCCGAAAGCCCTTGACGAGTGGCGCGATTATTATTTCACAAACGTGCGTCCGAAAGAGCATATCGAAGAACTCGGCAAAAAATGATACACCAAAATCACGGAGGTCATTCCGTCGGAGATTGAGTCCGTGACCGAGCGTGATTGTGTTGACTATATGCTGGCGCTGGTTATCGACCGCACGTTTGACGGATATATGACCGAAATCACAACTATATACGGACAGCTTGAGGGCTTGCTCGGTGTAAAAATCGAACCCGCGTCAGACAACTGGGATAGGCTTTACAACGTGGATTTCTACATTGAAGTCGGCGGAAAATATATTGGATTGCAAATCAAACCCGTGAGCGAGGGGATTCAGTTGCCGGAGATTTTCAAGGAACGCGGCATTCAGGCTAAAACACATGATAAGTTCACAAAGGAATTCGGCGGAAAAGTGTTTTATGTCTTCTCCGTCAAGAGTGGTGGGTGGAAAGAGATTGCGAATATCGATGTTGTGAGCGAGATTAAAGCGGAGATAGAGCGATTGGAGCAAATAGGCAAATAACAGTCATGCGGCTTCACCCACAACAAACCGCAAAACACACACCATATATACACCACCACAAGGGCTGCTTTCCTCAAAGCAGCCCTTGTTTTTGCGCCTTCAAAACGGCCTCAGCCGCGCTGTTGACACCCAACTTCCGGTAGGCGGCCGCCGTGTGGGACTTCACCGTGTGGATGCTAAGGCCCGTGAGGGCCACGATCTCCGCGTTTGTTTTGCCTTGGGCCAGTAAGGACAGCATCAGCCGCTGCCGTAGGGAGAGCCGCGCCGCGGCCTCGGCGACGTGGAGGGCGACGCCTTTGCGGTGTTCGGCCCGGAGACGGGTCGCCAGCAGGAGTCCATTTACATAATCCATGCGCAAGGCCCCCCCGCGTACGCCGCGTCTGACCTCGGCCGCCAACCGGGTCAGCGCGGGCAGTATCGCCCCACCCTCGTCAGTGATCACCCGGACAAATCCGTAGGGCTGTGTCACGGCCAACACGCCTTCCAGTGCGTCAAGGGCCTCCCCCCGATGACCCCGCGCCCATGTCAGGGCCGTCCGCAGAACGCCCGCCTCCGCCGTGTCGAGAGGCCGGTTGAAGTCGGCCGCCAGCCGTTCCAGCCGGGCGATATGGGTCTCCGCCTCGTCGGCCTGCCCCAGGACGAGGTGCGCCCGGGCCGTCGTAAAATGCTGATAGACCTGATACAGCGGCAGGCGTTCCTCCCCGGTCACAAAATAGGCGGACAGCCACGCCCGGGCGGCCGCCTGACTACCATCGGCCAGACGCTCGTTTGTTTGATACGCCATGAAATTGCGCCGCAGGGCGCTGGCTTTGCTTTCCGCCGTAAGCCGTTCCCCCCGGGCCGCCCATGCGGCGGCTCGGGGGGCGTTTCCGTCCGCCTGTTCCAGCGCCCCGCGGTGCAGGCAGACCGAAAAAGCGAGTTCGGGGCAGACTTCCTCCCAACAGAGGCCGTCCAGCTCTTCCGCCTGTGTCCGCGCCTCGGCCAGCCTGTCCTGTTCCACCAGCAGACCCAGCGACACACAGGCGGCGATGATCCGTCCCTCTCGGCCGGGCAGCAGCGCGTCGAGGGTGTCCCGCCACCGCGCCATCAGCGCAGGGTCGGTCAAGGCGCTGCAATCCCGTGCGCCCCGGTGCAAAAACGGCAGTTCCAGCGTCAGCGTACCCAACAGGAGTCTGTCTTGCGGCTTGATGTGGGGCAAAACCGGCGCGAAGCGGTCGGCCTGTTCCGGCAGTGATACACGGCTGTCTAAATATTCCACGAGCAGGACCAGCGTGCCCACCAACTCCGGCTGCTCGGCCGCGATGTCCGGCAGATGGGGCCGCAGTTTGTCTATGAAGCGCCCCATGCCCCGGGCGTCGCCGCTCAAATAACACAGCCAGGCCCGGGACGCGTAGAGGTCGGGATAGGCTTCGCAGACCGTTTCGGACAAAACCTCCTGGGCCAGGACGTCGGCCAGGCTCACATACTCCTCCAGCGAAGGGGCGGCATACCGCACAAACCCGCGCACGGCTTGCCGGAGTGTCTCCCCATCTCCCGACAGAACCGCGTGGCGCAGCGCCGTCAGGCTGTCCCCGGCGGCGGCAAAGTAGTCCGCCGCCAGCCGATGGGCGCCCGCCTCAGGCAGCCCGGCCTCCCGGGCCTTCTCCCGCAGAAAGGCCCGAAACAGAGGATGATAGCGGTATACCTCCGGGGACAGCCTGCGCACAAAGGCATTGGTTTCAAACAGCGACATGAGCGTCGCCCCGGCGTCCGCCCGGCCCGTCAGCGCGGCGCACAGGGCGGGGGACATCTCCTCCACCAACGAGGTTTTGCGCATAAAATCCCGCAGACTTTCGTCCCAAATGTCCCAAACCCGCGTCTCCAGATAGCGCCGCAGCGCCTGTTCACTGTTTTCCGTCCAGCCAGTCTCGTCGCTCAGGGCCAGAGCGCTGACGCCGATGGCCCAACCGTCGGTGGCGGCGCGGACGGCCTCGGCCTCGGCGGCGGTGAGGGTACGGCCTCTGAGGCTGAAGCAGCTCTGTATGTCACCCGTGGTGAAGGCCAGCGCCTCCGGCCCGATGAAGGCGGGCGCGGCGTCGGCAAAAGGCGCGGCCTCGGCCTCGTACGCGCCCCGGGACAGAAACAGCGTCACAAAGCCGGGAGGCAGCCGTTTAATCACAAAGGGCAGCGTTTTCCGAATCTCGGGGTTGGCCACCGTGTGAAAATCGTCGAACACCAGGGCGCGAGGTCGGTCGTCCGGCGGAAGTTCACACAGCAGGGCGACGGTGTGTTCGGCGGGCGTGGCGGAAAATGTCGGGCTTTGGAACACCGCCGCCATCGCCGCGTTGTCCGCCTGGAGGCTCATCAGTCCCGCACACAGCAAACGGAAAAACACGGAGAGCGTATTGTCGTAACGATCCAGGCTCAACCAGACGGTCTCCCGCTCGGCGCGGGCCAACCACAGCAACGACGCGACGGTTTTGCCGCAACCGGCCGGGGCGCACAGGAATATCACGCGTTTCCGGGCTTCCCGGTCGAAAAGGTTGGACAGTCTCTCCCTGGGGGCGCAGGCATCGGGGAGGCGGGGCGGCGTGTAGTTGCCATAAGGTGTGTTCATCCGGGCTTCAACTCCCATTTCTTGATCATGTATAGTATTTTTCCTGTTTTGTGAAATTATGCGGAGAAATATGAATTTTGTCGTTTTGTGTCGGCGCAAAGGCTCATACCCGTCGGGAAACGCCGCCCGGGGAGGGAAATAATAACGCGCCAGAACTCATACCGGGCTGATTGCGCCCCGCCGCGAAACCCCCTATACTGTGGCTGTAGCGCAAAAAACAGGTGTCTATAAAATGAGATTTCCTACAAAGGAGCGTCCACATGCGCGTTTTACGAACAAAATTTTTTTTCCTGCCAAAGGTACTGGCGCTGTGTATCGCGGCGGTTCTCCTCACGCGAACCCTGTCGGCGTCGGCCCAGGTGACCGGGCGGGTGCTGACGGCGAACAGCTTCGCCGCGTTGCAGCAAGCCCTTGCGGCCGCCGGGACGGAGGACACGACCATCCGGCTCACAGCCGACATCACGGCCACCGATACCCTCGTTATCCCGGCCGACGCCCACATCACGCTAACCGACGACGGCACACCCCGGAAGCTGTCCCGCGCCCCCGCGTTTTACGCCGCGCCGCTGCTCACCATCTCCCCCGACGGGACGGCGATCCTGCGTGCGAACGCCGGGCTGACGGTGTCCGGGGCGGGCGTCACCGTGTCGGGACGCTTGTCGGGCGCGTTGGTGGAATGCCTGGGGCACCTGACCCTGGACGGCTGCGAACTCAGCGGCTCCGTTTTCAACGGACGCGGCGCGGCGGGCAATGTCTATGTGGGGCCGGGGGCGGAGCTGGTGATGAACGGCGGCGCGATCCGGGACAACCAGGTGACCACCGGCGCGACCCTCGGATCGGCGGGCGTCCTGGTGGACGGCGGCCGCTTTACGCTGGCGGGGGGCCAGATCACCCACAACCTCGCCTCCGTCTCCTCGGTCAACCATGGCGGCGGCGTACATGTCCAAAGCGGCGTGTTCGTCATGAACGGCGGTGCCGTCACGGAAAACCGCTCCGGTTTCGGCGGCGGCGTCGCGGTGGAACAGGGCGGCGCCTTCGAGATGAACGGTGGCGCGGTGCAAAACAACGCGGCGGAGGATGGCGGTGGCCTGTTTCTCTGGTCGGAACAGGTATCCCTCAACGCCGGAGACATCTCCGGAAACACCGCCCAGGGCTACGGCGGCGGTCTCTACGCCTACGGAACGGGCCCGGACAACGCCGCCGTGCGCCTCATGGACGTCGCGGTGTACGGCAACACCGCCCTGGCCACCGGCGGCAGCCTATACAACTGCCCCGTGGGCAGCGCGTACTTTTTTGAAAACGACGGCGCGGCCTTCTTCGACAACACCGCCCGCCAGGCGGGCGACGAGATTTACGCTTCGGCCAACAGCTATCCGGGCAAGAGCAAGACCCTCACATCCCGGATGCTGGGCGGGGGCACATGGCTGGTTTACAAGGACACCGCCGACCGCTACCGCCTGGGCGACCCTCCCGTCTCGGCCGACGCCTACCGGGCGTTTACCGGCATACTGGCCCTGCACGCCGAACCCAGCGCAGAGGACAAAACGCTGGCCCTGGCCGCGGCCCGCCTGATTATCCACGGCAACACGGCCCTCAACGGCGGCGGCCTCGCCAACAACGGCGACCTATATTTCGGGCGGGACCTCCCCACACCGCCCGAAACCGATCCGCCCGAGACAAACCCACCGGAGACAGACCTCCCCGAGACCCCCACACCCGAAACAAATCCACCCGAGACAGATCCTCCAGAGACAATCCCTCCAGAAACCCTTGCCCCCGAGACGAATCCACCGACAACAGACCCACCCATAACCCCCGCACCGGAACCCACCCCCACACCCACCC
>JAITQI010000152.1 GCA_031289065.1 Oscillospiraceae bacterium | reverse complement strand
GGGAACTGGTCACCGCCATCCGCCTGGGCAAAAACTACGAGTTTCACGAGATGTACCGCCACGCCGACATGCTGTTGGTGGACGACATCCAGTTCATCGCCGGCAAGGACTTCGCCCAGGAGGAGTTTTTTCACACCTTCAACGCCCTCCACGAGGCGGGGCACCAGATCGTCCTGTCCTCCGACCGGCCGCCCAAGGATTTGGGCCGGTTGGACGAACGTCTGCGCTCCCGGTTCGAGTGGGGCCTCATCGTGGACGTCCAGCCCCCGGACTTCGAGACACGGCTGGCCATCGTCAACGTCAAGGCCTTCCGGCTGGGGCTGCCCCTGGCCGAGGAGGTGTCCGCCTTTATCGCCGACTCCATCACCACCAACGTGCGCCAGCTGGAGGGGGCGGTCAAAAAGATGTCGGCCTACCGGGATCTGATGAAAATCCCCCCGGACATGGACTCGGCCCGCAGCGCCATCTCCGAGCTGGTGCGGGAGAGCCCCGGCCTGGCCCCGACGCCCCAGCTGATTTTGCAGGAGGTCTGTTCCTTTTACAGCCTCAACCCTCAAATGGTGCTGGGCAACAACCGCCGGGCCGATTTGGTCAACGCCCGGCAGATCACCATGTACCTGTGCCGCCTGCTCACCGACAAGTCCCTCCACGACATCGGCAAGTTCCTCAAGCGGGATCATACCACGGTGGGCCACGGCTGCGAGCGCGTCGAGCTGCAAAAACAGGGAGACGCCCAACTGGGCAAGGACATCCAGACCTTGTACGAGAACATCAAAAGCAAGTAATCGCGCCGAAAGCGCGAAAGTAAGAATGAAAAATGAAAAATTATATCCTCGGGGCACATATTCATTAAAAATAGCGGATTTCATTCTTCTTTCTTACTTTTTCATTTTTCATTCCGTATGGCTTTCCCCTGGTTTTGGGGGATAAGTGGACAATTGGGCGGGGGACGGGGTTTTTGGGTTTTTGGGGGGCGGAAGTTATCCCCGGGCGTCCCCACCGCGTCCCCAAGGGGTAGTGGATAGGGAGTTACTGTGGGGCAACGGATAGGGGTTGTTATCCACTATCCCCCGGACAACAGACCCCAACCGCCAACTTACTATCTATTCTCTTCTTTTCTAAATAAGAACGGAAAAAACCAAAAGGGCGCGAGGGCTTGAGAAAACGAATTGGATTCCGGAGCGTTTCTCTGGCGACGCATGTGCCCATCGCGGACGGGCGGTCCTGAGGCCGGCCACGAAGAAACAGAAGCCCGAAAAGGGTTTTCATTTGTCCAAGGGAACAAGGAGGCGACCCATATGAAATTTTCCTGTGAGAAGGCGGTGCTGCTGCCGGCGCTGACCAACGTGTCTCGGGCGGTGCCGGCGCGGAGCGGTATCGCGGCGCTGGAAGGGGTGCTCATCGAGGCGGGGGAGACCATCCGGCTGACGGGGTTTAACCTGGAGGTGGGTGTCCGGCAAGAGGTCGAGGCCGACATCGAGGCGCCGGGGGCGGTGATTGTCAGCGCCCGGCTGCTGGGGGACATCGTCCGCCGGTTGCCGGACGACGTGATCTCCTTCTCCCTCAACGACAAGCTGGTGATGCACATCTCCTGCGGCCAGGCGGTATACGACATCGCCTCCTGTCTGGAGGGGGACGCCTATCCCCAAATGCCCGAGGTGGTGGGGGAGCGGGCCGCCGTGCTGCCCCAAAAGGCCCTGCGGGAGATGATCCGAGGGACACTGTTCGCCGTGTCGGACAACGACGCCAAGGTGGTTCACACCGGTTCCCGCTTCATCTGGGAGGACGGGGGTCTGACGCTGGTGTCGGTGGACGGCTACCGGCTGGCTCTGCGTCGGCAGCCGGTGGAGGGCGCGCCGCCGCCGGAGGACTTTGTGGTGCCCGGGCAGGCCCTGCGGGAGCTGGAGCGCCTCCTGAGCGACGAGGAGGACAAGACCGTCTCCCTGATCCTGGGGGGGCGGCATATCCTGTTTGAGCTGGGCGGGGCGACGCTGATCACCCGCCTGCTGGACGGGGACTTTTTGAACTACAAGACCGCCGTGCCCCAGGAGCAGCCCATCACGGCCCGGCTGTCCGCCCGGGCGCTGGCCGACAGCATCGAGCGGGTCAGCCTGCTGGTGAGCGAGAAGATCAAGAATCCGGTGCGGGTGAAGGTGGACGGGAACGGCCTGTTGTTGTCCTGCGTGACCGCCCTGGGCTCGGCCCAGGACTTCTGCCCGGCCCAGGTGGACGGCGCCCTGCCGGAACACGGGCTGGAAATCGGGTTCAACCACCGCTATCTGCTGGACGCCCTCCGGGCCCTGCCCGACGAGGAATGCGTTCTGTTGCTGCAAAACCCCCTGTCCCCCTGTGTCATCGCGCCCACAGAGGGCAACGGGTTTGTGTATATGATCCTGCCCGTGCGTCTGCGGGCGGAGTAGGCCGATGGAGGCCGTCCGGGTGGAAACACTGCGGCTGTTCAACTTCCGCAACTACGCCGACCAAGAGGTGTCCTTCGCCCCGGGCGTCAACATCCTGTGGGGGGACAACGCCCAGGGCAAGACCAATCTGCTGGAGGCCGTGTTCTACTTCGGCGGCGGCAAGAGCTACCGGGCCCATCGGGACGCCGAGCTGATCCGTTTCGGGCAGGCCGAGGGCTTGGCGGCGGCCCGGGTGTGGTCGGGGGGCCGGACGCAGGCGCTGGAAGCCCGGTTTTTCGCCCAGGGGCGGCGGGGCCTGTACGCCAACGGCGTGAAGCTGTCTTCCCCCCGGGACATGGTGGGGCGCTTGCCCTGCGTGCTGTTCGGCCCGGAGGAGTTGGGGCTCATCCGGGAGGGGGCGGCGGCCCGGCGGCGGTTTATGGACCTGGCCCTGTGCCAGTTGCGGCCCCGGTATCTGTCTCTGCTGGCGGAATACAACCGCCTTCACGCGCACAAGACCCGGGTGTTGCGGGACGGCCGGATGGGCAACCCCCTGGCCGGAACCCTACCCGACTTCAACCGCCGCCTGGCCCAGACCGGGGGTGCGCTGACCGTTTTTCGGGCGGCCTTTATCGCCCGGGTGGCGGCGGCGGCGGCGGGGCTTCACGCCGACGTGACCGAAGGGCGGGAGCGGCTGGCGCTGTCCTACCGGTGCAAACCGGTTTGGTCCGAGGGACGGGGGGAGGCCGAGCAGGCCGAAGCGCTCTACGAGTCCCTGTGCGCCCACGAGACGGCGGAATGGGCGGCCGGGCGGTGCCTGGTGGGCCCCCACAAAGACGACGCGGAGGCCCTGCTGGACGGGGTGAGCGCCCGGGACTTCGGTTCCCAGGGGCAGGCCCGAACGGCGGCGCTGGCCATGAAGCTGGCCGAGCGGCAGGTGTTCACCGAGGAGTTCGGGGCGTACCCCGTGCTGCTGCTGGACGACGTGCTGTCCGAGCTGGACCCCGGGCGGCAGGATTATGTTTTGCACAAGATCGAAGACGGCCAGGTGCTCATCACCTGCTGCGAACCGGCCCGGATGACCACCCTCAAGGGCGGGCGGGCGGTGCATATTGTGGGAGGGAGAGCCGAGGTCAATTGACAATTGTCAATTAAGAATTAAAAATTAAAAAGTAAGAATTATTGTCACGCGAAGCGTGTCCGTCATTCTTCATTTTTAATTGCCTTCGGCAATTGAATTATGTATTTGCATTTGGGTCAAGGGTCCGTCGTTCCTCGGGGGGACGTGGTGGGGATTTTTGATTTGGACGGGGTGAGCCGGTCGGGGCTGAGCCGGGACTTTTTGGCCCGGGCCCAGCGGGACGGGTTGGTGACCACGGTGGACGAAGAGGAGCTGCCCGCCTCCTTTGTGCTGTGCCGGGCCGACGGGCGCACCCGGGTATTTTTGTCCCCCATCACGGCGGCGACGCTGGCCAAGCGGGCGCGGGAGACGTTTCCATTGACAGCCGCGCAGTGACACGTGACAAATGATCGAGACGAGAGAGGGAAAAGCATGAGCGAACAGGTAAACCAAGATTACGGCGCCTCCCAGATTCAAGTGCTGGAGGGGCTGGAGGCGGTGCGCAAGCGGCCGGGGATGTATATCGGCACCACGTCCAGCCGGGGACTGCACCACTTGGTGTATGAGATCGTGGACAACGCCATCGACGAGGCGCTGGCCGGGTATTGCACACACATCGAGGTGACGCTCAACCCGGGGGACTGGGTGAGCGTACGGGACGACGGGCGGGGCATTCCGGTGGGGATGCACGAGACGGGCCGGTCGGCGCTGGAGCTGGTGTTCACCGTGCTGCACGCGGGGGGCAAGTTCGGCGGCGGCGGGTACAAGGTGGCCGGCGGCCTGCACGGCGTGGGCGCTTCGGTCGTCAACGCCCTGTCCGAGTGGATGAAGGTGGAGGTCTACCGGGAGGGGCGGGTTCACAAGGCGGCCTTCGCCCGGGGGGACATGACCGAGCCGCTGGTCGCCGCCGAGGCCACCGACCAGACCGGAACGCTCATCGCCTTCCGGCCGGACGGGGACATCTTCGAGGAGACGGTCTTCGACTTCGACACCCTGCTGTCCCGTATGCGGGAGCAGGCCTTTCTCAACGCCGGGCTGCGCATCACCCTGTCCGACCTGCGGGAGGAGACCCCGACGGTCAAGGTTCTGTACTACGAGGGGGGCATCCGCTCCTTTGTGGAGTACGTCAACAAGAACAAGACCCCCCTGCACCCGGACGTCATCTACATCGCCGGGCAGAAGGGGGATTCCGTGGCCGAGGTGGCCCTGCAATACAACGACTCGTACAACGAGACCATCTACTCCTTCGCCAACAACATCCACACCACCGAGGGCGGGATGCACGAGACCGGCTTCAAAAACGCCATCACCCGGGTGATCAACGAATACGGCCGGAAGCACAAGTTCATCAAGGACGACGACAAGAACCTCTCCGGCGAGGACGTCCGGGAGGGGCTGTGCGCGGTCATCAGCGTCAAGCTGGTGGACGCTCAGTTCGAGGGGCAGACCAAGACCAAGCTGGGCAACTCGGACATCCGCGTGCTGGTGGACTCCATTGTGGGGGAGAAGCTGACCGACTTCTTGGAGGAGAATCCCACGGTGGGCCGGGCCATTCTCGACAAGGCGGTGACCGCCGCCCGGGCCCGTGAGGCCGCCCGCCGCGCCCGCGATCTGACCCGGCGCAAAACCGCCTTGGAAAGCTCCAGCCTGCCGGGCAAGCTGTTCGACTGCAACGAGCGCGACCCGCGGCTGACGGAAATCTACATCGTCGAGGGAGACAGCGCCGGCGGCTCGGCCAAGAGCGGCCGGGACAGCCGGTATCAGGCCATTCTGCCCCTGTGGGGCAAGATGCTCAACGTGGAAAAGGCCCGCATCGACCGGGTGTACGGCAACGAAAAGCTCATGCCGGTCATCCTGGCCCTGGGGGCGGGCATCGGGGACGACTTCGACGTGACCCGCCTGCGGTACAACAAAATCGTCATCATGGCCGACGCCGACGTGGACGGCAGCCACATCCGCACCCTGCTGCTGACCTTCTTTTTCCGGTTCATGCGCCCCCTGCTGGACGCGGGGCATGTGTATCTGGCCCAGCCGCCCCTGTACAAGATGACCCGGGGCAAGACCTCCCGGTACGCCTTCTCGGACAAGGAGAGGGATCAAATCCTCGACGAGATGAGCGGCGGCGACCAGGCCGCCCGGGATCGCATCGACGTGGCCCGGAACAAGGGCCTGGGCGAAATGGACGGCTCCGAGCTGTGGGAGACCACGATGAACCCCGAAGCCCGGACGCTGCTCAAGGTGGAGCTGGACGACGCCGTATCGGCGGATCAGATTTTCACCGTGCTCATGGGGGACAAGGTGGAGCCGAGACGGGAGTTCATCGAGCAATACGCGAAGAACGTGGTGAACCTGGACGTGTGACGGGCCATTGACAATTGACGATTGACAATTCTTATTAACCCCCCAGGCTCCCCGCTGGCCCCTTCGGGGCCTCCGGGGAGGGCGTTATCCCCCAAAAAGAGGGTGGGGACGGGGGACGGCGGGCGGCGTTGGGGACGGGAATGGGTTGCGGTTCCTCAAAAATCTAAAAATCGCGGAGGCTTCGCCTCCTGAGGGTTATCTTTTGACGGTGCTGTTTCGACGCGGTCGGCGGGATGAGTTATCCCCCAAAATTGTGTTTCACGGGAAACGGAGACCGCAAGATGTAGGGGTGCAGACGATGGACGACGAACAATTGACAACGGACAATTGTCAATTGGGAAACGCAAGCCCCGGTTCTTCGAGCCTGCCCTTTTCATGACTGAAGGGGGCTACGGCCCTCCGGACAGAGGACAGAACGGGAGAGAGAAAACGCCCGCGGGTTGAAACCTCAAAAAATGATCGCCGAAGAGACTTCGTTGTTTGCCCAACGGCTTTGGGTTGAGCAATTTCATAACTTCTTGAAATGGTGGGTATCACATGAGCGACAATAAGCACCCGGTGGATTTTGAAAACCAGAAGATCATCCCCATCGACTTGGAACGGGAGATGAAGAAGTCCTACATCGACTATGCCATGTCGGTCATTGTGGGGCGGGCGCTGCCCGACGTGCGGGACGGGCTCAAGCCGGTACACAGGCGCATTCTGTACACCATGTACGAAGAGAACCTGACGCCGGACAAGGCCTTCCGCAAGTCGGCCACGGCGGTCGGCGACGTGCTGGGCCGGTACCATCCCCACGGGGACGCGTCGGTGTACGACGCGCTGGTGCGCATGGCGCAGGACTTTTCCTTGCGCTATGTGCTGGTGGACGGCCACGGCAACTTCGGTTCGGTGGACGGAGACCCCCCGGCGGCCTATCGGTACACCGAGGCGCGCATGTCCAAAATGGCCATGGCCCTCATGGCGGACATCGACAAGGAGACGGTCGATTTCGTCCCCAACTACGACAACTCCCGGAAAGAGCCGTGGGTGCTGCCGGCTCGCTTCCCCAACCTGCTGGTCAACGGGTCGGCGGGCATCGCCGTGGGCATGGCCACCAACATCCCCCCCCACAATATGGGGGAGGTCATCGACGCGGCGGTCTGCCTGCTGGACAACGAGGAGGCCGACTTAAACGATCTGATGGAATATGTCCAGGGGCCGGATTTTCCCACCAGCGCCTCCATTGTGGGCAAGGTGGGCATCCGGGCGGCCTACGCCACCGGCCGGGGCCGGGTCAAGGTGCGGGCCCGGGCCGAGATCGAGGAGATGAAAAACAACCGCTTCCGCATTGTGATCACAGAGCTGCCCTACCAGGTCAACAAGACGCGGCTGGTGGAGTCCATCGCCGAGCTGGTCAAGGACAAGACGGTGGAGGGCATCTCGGAACTGCGGGACGAAACGGACCGGGGCGGCATGAAGGTGGTCATCGAGCTCAAGCGGGACGCCAACGCCCAGGTGGTGCTCAACAAGCTGTACGCCCACACGGCGCTGGAGAGCACCTTCGCCATCAACATGCTGGCGCTGGTCAACGGAGAGCCCAAGACCCTCTCCCTGCGGGAGATGCTGGATCACTACCTGACCCACCAAAAGGAGGTCATCGTCCGGCGCACCCAGTACGAGCTGCGGAAGGCCCGGGAACGGGCCCACATTTTGGAGGGCCTGCGCATCGCGGTGAACAACCTCGACGAGGTCATCCGGATCATCCGGGCCGCCTACAACGACGCCAAGGCCCAACTGATGGCGCGGTTCGACCTGTCCGACATCCAGGGGCAGGCCATCATCGACCTGCGGCTGGGGCGGCTCCAGGGGCTGGAAGTGGAAAAAATCGAAAACGAGTACGGCGAGCTCATGCGCAAGATCACCTACTATCTGGAGGTGCTGGCCTCGGAGGAGATGGTTCGGGGCATTGTGCGCGCCGAGCTGTTGGAAACCCGGGACAAGTTCGCCGACCCCCGGCGCACGGAAATCATCCCGGTGGACGACGAGATCGACCTGGAAGACCTCATCGAACGGGAGGACTGCGTCTACACCCTGACCCACGCCGGGTACATCAAACGCCAGCCCAAGACGGCCTACCGGGCCCAGCGCCGGGGCGGCCGCGGGGTGACCGGGCAGACGGTGCGGGAGGAGGACTACGTGGAGGAGCTGTATGTGGCCTCCACCCACGACGTGCTGCTGTTTTTCACCAACCGGGGGCGGCTGTACCGCACCAAGGGGTATTTTATCCCGGAGGCGGGCCGGGCGGCCAAGGGCACCAACCTGGTCAACCTCCTGCCGCTGGACGCGGGGGAAAAGGTAACGGCCATCATCCCGGTGGCCGCCGACGACGCCAACCGGTATCTGATGATGATCACCAAGGGGGGCACGGTCAAGCGCATCGAGCTGGGGCGGCTGGACACCGCCCGCAAGGCGGGCATCCGCGCCCTGCGCCTCGACGAGGGGGACGAGCTCATCGCCGTGCGCAAGACCGGGGGGGATGAGCAGCTGATCCTGGCCACCCGGGAGGGCATGGCCATCTGCTTTGAGGAGACCGACGTGCGGGAAATGGGCCGGGACGCCACCGGGGTGCGGGGCATCCGCCTGGAAGAGGGGGACTATGTGGTGGGGGCCGTGCGCCTTCACGACGACGAGACCCTCCTGACCGTCACGGAAAACGGCTACGGCAAGCGCACCGAAATCTCCGAATACCGCCGGGGCGGCGAGGCCCAGCACCGGGGCGGCAAGGGCCTCAAGGCCCACGGGATCACGGCCAAGACCGGCAAGGTGGCCGCCATCAAGGCGGTGGCCGAAACCGACGACGTGCTTCTCATTTCGGACGACGGTACCATCATCCGCATGCCGGCGGCCGACATCAACCTGTACTCCCGGAGCGCCCAAGGGGTGATTCTCATGCGGCTGTCCGACGGGGCGCAGGTGATCAGCGTGGCCAGCACGGGCCATGAGGACGACGAGGAGGACGGCGACGGAGCCGGGGACAACGTTTCCGCGGGTGCGGACGTTTCCGGCGCCGGGCCCGACGCCGTCGGCGTCGCCGACGGCTCCGTCCCCGATTCCGTTCCCGTCCCCGGTTCCGGCGCAATTAAAAAGGAAGAATTAAAAATTAAAAA
>JAITQI010000112.1 GCA_031289065.1 Oscillospiraceae bacterium | reverse complement strand
GCAAAAAAGGCGTCCAAATTTTCGGACGCCTTTTTACGCATCAAGGCAAACCGCCTCTACGCTTACAGCTTCGTCCCCGCCAGGCGCGCATTGGCCTGCGCCTGCAGGGAGGCCGACGGCAACTCCATGAATTCGATGGCGTTGCCGTCCGGGTCGTGGCTCCAGAACATTTTGCACTTGCTCTCGCCGGTCTTCAGCTCCGTGTCGATGGGCGCGCCCTTGGCCCGCAGAACGTCCAGCGCCCCGGCGGCGTTTTCCACCTCGATACTCAGGTGGGAGTAAGACACCGCCCGCTCGGGGTGGGGCACCTTGGGCGACTCGGCGGTAAACAGCTCGATAAACTGGCTCGGCCCCACATACATGTACACCAGTTTGGCTTTACCGCCTTCGTCGTACATGCGGAAGGCCTCCGGAAACCCCAATACATCCCGGTAATACGCCGCGGACGCCTCCAAATCGGCGCACCAAAACGCCAGATGCCCCAGTCCTTTATACATGGTTATCTCTCCTTTCCGGTACAATCTCCAGCCAATACCCATCCGGATCCTCGATGAAATACACGCCCATGTCGGGGTTTTCAAAGCAGATACAGCCCATCTCACCGTGCATCGCGTGGGCGGCGGCGTAGTCGGACACGGCGAAGCAGATGTGGGATTCGTTCTCCCCCAGCTCATAGGGCAACGGATGCCCCTTGAGCCAGGTCAGCTCCAATTCAAAGCCGGTCTGCCCGTCCCCCAGAAAGGCCAGCTCAAAGGAACCGTCCGCGGCGGGGCGGCGGCGAAGGGTGCTGAGCCCCAGCGCCTTTTGGTAAAAGGCCATGCTCCTTTCCAGATCGGTGACGTTGATGTTGCAGTGCACAATCCTGGCGGTCATACGCTCTCCTCCTGACGGGCCTTGCCGCCCGCAAATTCCGGAAAGGGGTACCGCAGTTCCTTTTTCCGGCGCTTGCGGGCGTACATTTCGGCGTCCGCGTTTTTGATAAGGCCGTCGATATCCGACGCGCCGGTGGCCGCCCGGCTCATACCGATGCTGAAATCCAACGAAAAGGGGAACCCCTTGACGTGGTTGAATTCCTCCAGCCGCCGGAAAATCCGGGCGTAAATCTCGTTGGCCATCTGGTCGTCGCTGCCGATGAGGATGAAGATGAATTCATCCCCTCCCGCCCGAATGATGACGTCGGTGTCCCGCAGGCTGCTGCGCAGAATGTCCGCCGCGCCCCGGATGGCCGCGTCCCCCGCCTGGTGGCCGTATTTGTCGTTGATGTCCTTGAGGTTGTCAATGTCCAAAAATGAGACCACGAAGGGCATATGCCCCCCCTTTTTCTGCATGGTGTCCCGGAAGACCGACAGACCGGTGTCCCGCCGGTACACGCCTGTCAGCGCGTCCTTTTCGGCTGCGGTGCGCAGCACCTCCTCGTTGGCCTTCATCTCGGTGACGTCCAGCAACGTGTACAGCACGGCGTTTTTCTCCAGCCGCCACACCACCGGGGCCGACTCGATCTGATACCAGCGCTTGTCCCCGCTCTCGAAAAAGACGGAGGCCCCGAACAACGGCAGATGGTTGAGGATGATATTGGTCAGCAAATCCTCCCGCCCCGCCCCGGGCTGCCCCCCGCCGTGATGGAGGCGAAAACGGACGGCCGCCTCGTTGGCGAACAGCACCCGGCACCGGTCATCCAGCACCAGCACAATCATGTTGAGTTTGTTGAACACCCGGGCCATGGTGCGCCCCATCTCTTCCTCGACCGCCGCCCGCTGGCGCAGGTACCCGTGAAGCGCCCGTATCTCCGCCCCCAAGGGGCCGTCCCCCGACGGCGGCACCGTCTCCAAATGCCCGTTGGCCAGCGCCTGGGCATACTGCCGCAGCGCCGCAAGGTTCTCCTCCGTCGCGTGAGCGGCGTCCTCTCTCCCGGTTCCTTCCGATTTCATGGTTTCCCCTCGCTCCCCATACGTACTCGCTGCGCAAGAAAACTTATGTCATTACATAATATCGTACATAACCCTTACAGGCTGGATGTGAAGCCTTCCATGGCCGCCCCTTTCGCCGCGGTGAACACCGCTTTGGCCACCGCCGGGGCCACCCGTTTGTCAAAGGGCTCCGGGATGATGTAGTCCGCCGACAGCTCCTCGTCGGAAATCAGCCCCGCGATGGCGTGTACGGCGGCCAGCTTCATCTCGTCGGTGATGTCCTTGGCCCGGGCGTCCAGCGCCCCCCGGAAGACCCCGGGGAAGGCCAGGACGTTGTTGATCTGGTTGGGGAAATCCGACCGCCCGGTGCCCACCACCGAAGCCCCCGCCTTCAGGGCCTCCGCCGGCCAGATTTCCGGCGTGGGATTGGACATGGCGAACACAATGGGGTTGGGTTTCATGCTTTTGATCATCTCGCCGGTGACAATCCCCGGGCCGGATACCCCGATGAACACGTCCGCCCCCTTCATGGCGTCGGCCAGCGTCCCCCGCCGCCCTTCCCGGTTGGACAGGGCCGCCATGCGGGCCTTTTCCGCCGTCAGGCCGGGTCGGCCTTCATAGATAGCCCCCTGCCGGTCGCACAGGATGACAGACCCCAAACCCATGCCCATGAGCAGACGGGTCACCGCGATGCCCGCCGCCCCCGCGCCGCAGACCACCGCCGACTGTTCGGCCAGCGTCCGCCCGGTCAGGCGCAGCGCTCCCAGCATGGCCGCCGCCGTGACGATGGCGGTGCCGTGCTGGTCGTCGTGGAAGATGGGGATGTCGCACCGCGCCTTGAGCCTGCGCTCGATTTCAAAGCAGCGGGGGGCCGAGATGTCCTCCAGGTTGATCCCCCCGAAGGATCCGGCCAGCAGCGCCACCGTGTTGACGATCTCGTCCACATCGTGGGAACGGATGCACAGGGGAAAAGCGTCCACCCCGCCGAAGGCCTTGAACAGAACGCATTTGCCCTCCATGACCGGCATCCCGGCCTCCGGGCCGATGTCCCCCAGCCCTAGCACCGCCGTGCCGTCGGTGACCACCGCTACCAAATTCCAGCGCCGCGTCAGCGAAAAACTCAGCGCAGGCTCCCGTTGAATGGCCAAACACGGCTCCGCCACCCCCGGCGTATACGCCACCGACAGCGCCTCCTTGGTATCCACAGCAGCCCGCGCCGTCACCTCAATTTTCCCCTGCCACTCCCGATGCAACACCATCGCCCGCTCATTATAATCCACAACAAAACCCCCAAAAAAATCCAACAATGGAAATCCGCAAACTGTCAATTGTCAATCGTCAATTGACGGATCACACGTTCTCCGCCTTCGCTTCCCGCCCCATCAGCACCCCCAGCGCCTCCCGGGCCGGCAGATCCTCAAAGAGGACCCGTCGCACCGTTTCGCTGATGGGCAGGGGGACGCTGAACCGCCGCCCCAATTCGCACAGGGCGGTCACCGTATGTACGCCTTCCAAGGCCGACCGCTTTTCCGCGATGGCCATCCCGGGGGGACGGCCTCGGCCGATCTCCTCCCCCAAGCCCCGGTTGCGGCTGCCCCGGCTGAAACAGGTGACAAACACGTCCCCGTAGCCCGCCATGCCCGCGAAGGTCTCCGGGTCGGCCCCCATGCGCGCCCCCAGGCGGGAGATTTCCCGCACCCCCCGGGTGGCCAGGGCGGCGGCGGCGTTGTCCCCCAAATCCAAACCGGTGCACATGCCCGCCGCGATGGCGACAACGTTTTTAATCGCGCCGCCCAGTTCCACACCCAGCACATCCCGGCTGGTGTATACCCGGAAAATCTCCGAATGCAGCAAGCTCTGAAAGAAGGCCGCCGTCGCGCTCCCCGGACAGGCCACCACGGTGGACGCCGGTTTGCGCCGGGCGATCTCCCCCGCCAAATTGGGCCCGGACAGCACGGCCAACCCCTCCGGGGTCAAACCGTCCAACTCATCCAAAAACACCTGGGACATGCGCTTGCAGCTGTGTTCCTCCAAGCCCTTGGACGCCGACAGCACCGGCACCCCAAGCGGCCAGGCGCCGGACACGCTCCGCAAAAACCCGCGCAGCCCGTGGGAGACGATCACGCTGACCACCGCCGCCGCGCCGTCCAACGCCCGCGCCGGGTCTGTGAACGCCGACAATTCGGGCCGCAGGGGGATGTCCTTCAGGATGGGCGTTCGGTGCTCCTCGTTGATCTGCCGCGCCGTCTCCCCGTTGCGCGACCAAAGGGCCACGGGATGCCCCTGAGCGGTGAGCATATCCGCCAGCGTAATCCCCCAGGCCCCCGCGCCCAGAACGGCGATTTTTCCTGTCATATGCGTTTCTCCAAATACATGGTCTATGTGCGTCTGTCAAGTAACTCAAGTATACCATACCCAGGCGGGCGGGGCAAGGAGAAATCCGCAGGCGGCCCGCCGCCGGTGGCTCTCCGCCCAAGCGTCGGCCCCAAAAAAATTTCTTGCCAAGCCCGGGAAAGCATGGTATACTAACCTGGTCTGATTATAGGCAGTCCTCTGCCGCCTGACGCCGGGGTTTTGCGTGTGGCGTCGTCGCGTGATGCATCTTTGCGGCAAGAATGTCTGAAAAAACAAGGAGGAGCGCCCCATGGATCTGGTCAAAACATTGACCGAGCAGCAGCTCAAGCCCGACCTGCCGCGCCTGAACATCGGCGACACCGTGCGTATCCATGTCAAGATCAAGGAAGGCAACCGGGAACGCATCCAAATTTTCGAAGGCACCATCATCGCCAGAAAGCACGGCGGCATCCAGGAGACCATCACCGTGCGGCGTATGTCCTACGGCGTGGGTGTGGAGAAGGTCTTCCCCGTCCATTCCCCCCACATCGCCCAGTTCGTCACCGTGCGCCGGGGCCGTGTGCGCCGGGCCAAGCTGTACTATCTGCGCGGCCGCGTAGGCAAGCGGGCCAAAGTCAAGGAAGATATCTAACCTGTGTCTCCCTTTCAGCTTGTCGAAAAAGTCTGTCACGAGAAACAGCGGACAGGGGATCGTGTGAAAGGGGGGCGGCGAGCCCCCGCTTTTGCGTACTGTTCCCGCCCGCGGGCGATAGATTTGGCGTGTCACGCCCGCCGAATCGTCAGGTTGTCAAAAAATATCACGGTTTTTTGACAACCTAAAAGGGGGACGTCGTCTCCCTTTTTTACTATGCGTCCCCCGATTCATCTTTCCCCGGTGCGCGGATAGGAGCGATACAATATGGACAGCCGTCACCAACCGCAAGAGCGCCCGCACGACAGCGAAGCCCTGACCCCTCCCCTGCCCGAACCGGACGCCGTCCCCTCGGACAGCCCGACCGGCGACAGTCCGGAGCCCGCCGAGTATGTGCCCTCTCGGGCCGTCCTGGAGGCCCTTGACTGGGTGCAGACCATCGTCACCTCCATCATCCTGGTCAGCCTGATTTTCTCCCTGGCCGCCCGGGTCATCGGCGTGTTGGGCCCCTCCATGGAGACCACCCTGTACACCGGGCAAAAACTGCTCATCTCCGACCTGTTTTACACCCCGAAGTACGGAGATATTGTCGTCTTTACCAAAAAGGATATCCACCTCACCCTGGCCACCATCACCGAGGACGAACCCCTGGTCAAGCGGATCATCGCCACCGAGGGCCAGACCGTGGACGTCAACTACGACCAAGGCCTTGTGTACGTAGACGGCCAGGCCCTCGACGAGCCCTACATCCGGGAGGCCACCAAGCTCCAGGGCACCCTGCCTCTGCCCTGCACCGTGCCCTCCGGCTTTGTCTTTGTCATGGGCGACAACCGAAACCACAGCACCGACAGCCGGGCCCAGGAAATCGGGCTCATCGACACGCGGTACATTTTAGGCAAAGTGCTGCTGCGGGTTTGGCCCCTGGCCCAGTTCGGTTCGGTGCGGTAACCGGGATCGGATCACCAAACGCGAATCGAGGGGTCGATGCCCGCATCGGCCCCTTAGTCCAAGATACGGGAGGGAAGCGCTTTGCCGGAAAACAACTATCAACCGGAATCGGTATCCGGGCGCGTTTCGCCCCCCGAAGGGCAGACCGGCCGCTTTTCCGCCCAGGATATGGACGAATTGCGGCAGCTGATGAGCAACACCGCCCTGACCCGACCGGCGGCGGCCCCCCTGCGCCGGATGCCTCGCCGCACGGTGGTCGCGCCGCCCAGTCGCGTTGCCCGCCCGCGCCGCGTCCCGCCGCCCGCTCCAGTGCCCTCCGCCCGCGCCGCGTCCGGCGAGGCCGCCGCCAAAGCCGTGCCGGATCAGTCCAACCTGTTTGACTGGGCGCGGGCCATGGTGGCGGCCATCATCTTTGTGGGGCTGGTTTTTTCCTTCTTGGCCCGGGTGATCGGCGTGTCCGGCCCCTCCATGGAGCCCACCCTCCTCGACGGGCAGAAGCTGCTCATCTCCAACCTGTTTTACACGCCCCAACAGGGCGACGTCATTATCTTCTCCCTGAAGGATTTCCGGGTGAGCGGCGTCTCCGTGCCCAGCGGCGACGAACCCCTGGTCAAGCGGATCATCGCCACCGAGGGCCAGACGGTGGATATCAATTTCCTCACCGGCGACGTGACCGTGGACGGGAAAATTTTGGACGAACCCTATATCCTGGAGCCCATTGACCGGCAGCGGCCGGACGACGTGGGCTTCCCCTTTGTGGTGCCCCCCGGCCATGTGTTTGTGATGGGCGACAACCGCAATATCAGCCTGGACAGCCGTTCCCGCGCCATCGGGGCGGTAGACGCCCGCCGCATTCTGGGGCATGTGCTGCTGCGGGTCTGGCCCTTCGGCGGCATCGGATAGGGAGACAGTGTATGACGATTCAATGGTTCCCCGGCCACATGGCCAAGACCCGCCGCCTCATCGAGGAGCATGTAAAGCTGACCGACGCGGTGTGCGAGGTGGTGGATGCGCGAATTCCCCGCGCCAGCCGCAACCCGGAGCTCCCCGCCCTGATCGGCGGCAAACCCCGGTTGATCATCCTCAACCGCGCCGACCAGGCCGATCCCGCCCAAACCGCCGCCTGGGCGGTCGCCTTCCGCGCCGAGGGTCTGGCCTCCGTGGCCACCGACTGCCGGAGCGGGGCCGGTGTGGCCCAGGTGGTGCCGGCGGTTAAGGTTTTGCTGAAAGAGCGGCTGGACACGCTGGCCGCCCGGGGCCAGGCCGGACGTCCCCTGCGCCTGCTGATAGCCGGTATCCCCAACGCGGGCAAGTCCTCCCTCATCAACCGCTTGGCCGGGCGCCGCGCCGCCCCGGTGGAGGACAGGCCGGGCGTGACCCGAGGGCGGCAGTGGTACGCCCTGCCCGGCGGCGTCGATCTGCTGGATACGCCCGGGGTGCTGTGGCCCAAATTCGAGGACCCCGAAATCGGTCTGCTGCTGGCCTTCACCGGCGCGGTCAAAGACGACGTTTTGGATATCGAAGAGCTGGCCGCCCTGCTCATGGAACGCCTGGCCGCCCTGTCCCCCAAAGCCCTGACCGACCGGTACAACATCGATCCCACCGCCGCCGACGGCTTCTCCCTGCTCACCGACGCCGCCCGGCGCCGAGGCTTTCTGGTCGGCGGCGGCGAGGCCAATACCGAACGCATGGCCCGAACCCTCCTCGACGAGTTCCGCGCCGGAAAACTGGGAAGAATCACCTTGGAAACCGTGTAAAGTGAAAATACTTGCCAGTATGAATTGGCAATTGTCCCTCGTCAATTGCCAAGGGAGGCTATCCCTATGAACGCCCAATTCTGGGACATTGAAAACACCTTCTTCGCCCGGGGCGTCGCCTCCGTCTGCGGGGTGGACGAGGCCGGACGGGGGCCGCTGGCCGGGCCGGTGACGGCGGCGGCGGTGATCCTGCCGCCGGGGCTGATTCTCCCCGGGCTGGACGACTCCAAAAAGCTCTCCCCCAAAAAGCGGGAGGCGCTGTACGCCCAAATCGCCACCCAGGCGGTGTCCTGGGCGGTCGCCCACGCCTCTGTGGCGGAGATCGGGGAACTCAACATCTTAAACGCCGCCCAAACGGCCATGCGCCGGGCGGTGTCCGCCCTCTCCCCCACCCCCGCGCTGGCGCTGGTAGACGGCAATATCGCCCGTGATTTCCCGGTACCGGCCCACTGCGTGGTGGGGGGCGACGGCAAAAGCGCCTCCATCGCGGCGGCGTCCATCATGGCCAAGGTCACCCGGGACAGGCTCATGCTGGCCTTGGCCGAAACCTATCCCCAATACGCCTTCGAGCGGCACAAGGGCTACCCCACCGCCCTGCACTACGAGCGCCTGCGTACATACGGCCCCTGCCCGGCCCACCGGCCCGGCTTCCGCGGAGTGAACCCGTGACGGCGGCGGAGAGCGGACGGGCCGGGGAACAGGCCGTCGCCCGGTATCTGGAGGCCAAGGGTTACCGCGTCCTGGAACACAATTTCCGCGTCCGGGAGGGCGAAATTGACTTGATCGCCACCCATCGGGACATGATTGTATTTGTCGAGGTCAAACAGCGCCGCAGCGCCGCCTTCGCCTTCCCCGCCGAGGCGGTCACCGCTAAAAAACGGGCCAGGCTCCGGGCCGCCGCCGCTCTGTGGATGGCCGACCACGGGGAAGTCCCCGCCCGGTTTGACGTGGTGGAGGTCTTCCAAGGTCTATCGGACAAAGCGCCCCGCATACATCACATAGAGAATGCCTTCATGTGACACGCGGAGGTGACGCCCGTGATCCCCCTCTTTGACGCCCACTGCGACACTTTGTACGCCCTCCAAAAAAACGGCGGATCCCTCGCTCGCAACGCCGGCCATTTCGATTTGACCCGAGGGGCCGCCTTCGCCCCCGCCGCCCGGTTTTTCGCCGTCTACGGCTTCCCCTTCGGGGTGCTGTACCCCCTCTTCGCGAAAAACGCCGCCGCCTGTCAAGACCGTATCGCCCTCTGCCGCACCGCTTCTGAGGCGAGGGCGACCGCGGCGGCGGGCCAACTGGCCGCCTTTCTGTCCCTGGAGGGGGCCGAAGCGGTGGGCCTCTCCGAGGGCGGCCTGGAAGACGCCTGGCGGCAGGGAGCCCGGATGGTGAGCCTGACCTGGAACCATGACAACCCGCTGGCCGGCGGCGCTTCCGGGGACGGACGGGGCCTGTCTGAGGCAGGCCGCGCCTTCCTGCGCCGGGCCAAAGCATTGCCCATGGTGGTGGACGTCTCCCACGCTTCCGACCGAACCTTTTGGGACATTGCCGAGGAGATGGGCGGCACCCCTTTCGTGGCCAGCCATTCTAACGCCCGGGTGGTCTGCCCCCATCGGCGCAATCTGACCGACGACCAGGCCGACGCGCTCATCCGGGCCAACGGCTTCATCGGCCTCAACCTGTACGCCGGGTTTCTGGCCCGGGGGCGGCAAGCCGTCCTATCCGACGCGCTGGCCCACCTGGAACACTTCCTGTCCAGGGGCGGCGCGGGGCAGGTGGGCCTGGGGTGCGATCTGGACGGCTGCGATGATCTCCCCGAAGGAATGTCCGGCGTCCAGGACATGGAAGCGCTGTACGAGCTACTCCTCCGGGAAAACTACCCGGAAGCGCTGGTCAGGGATATTTTTTACAACAATCTGATAAGGGTCGTGGAAACGGTATGCGGTATGTAAGCACAAGGGACAGCGGCCACGCGGTCTCCTCGGCGGAAGCCATTCTCCGGGGGCTGGCCCCCGACGGCGGGCTGTACGCCCCGGAACGTCTGCCCCAGCCCGGGGCGCTTTGGCAAACTCTTTTGGACAAGTCCTACGCCCAGCGGGCCGCCGCCGTCATGGGCCTGTTTTTGGACGATTTTCCCCCCGAAGCCCTGGCCGCCTTCA
>JAITQI010000055.1 GCA_031289065.1 Oscillospiraceae bacterium | reverse complement strand
CGATGCCGCCGAATTTGCCCCCCGCGTAAGCGAAGTCCTTAGTCGACCCCTCCAGGCCGGACTTGGAGTTGATCTGATTTATGTCCGCCGTGCGCCCCGGCGCGAAACGCCGCTGGAGGCGCATGACCTCGGCGGCGTACTTGGCGCACAGAAAATAGCCGGTGTAGTTGACCCGGGTGACAAACTCAAAGGCCTTCTGGTCGATCTCTTCCAGCCCCCCCGCCCGGAGCACCCCGGCGTTGGACACCATCAAATCCAGGCCCCCGTAGAGCAACACGGTCTGCTCCACCAAGGCCTCCACCGAGGCCCCGTCGGACACGTCCACCGGCAGCGCCCGGGCGGCGTCCGGGCCGAAACGCGTCCGCAGTTCGGCCGCCGTCTGTTCGGCCAAGGGCAGGTTGAGGTCGGCCACCACGAGCAACGCCCCCTCGGCGGCCATATGCGCGGCCAAACCCTTCCCAAACCCCTGGGCGGCCCCGGTGACAATGGCGATCCGCCCGGCCAGCCGTCCAACCGCGCCAACCGGCGCAACCCGAAAAGTCCCCACCCCGGACACCCCGACAAGAGTCACCCCCGGCGACAGCTGTTCAGACAAAAACCCATAAACCTCTTCCAACTCAGCCGCAGGGCAAAACACCCCGCGCCCTTCCCCCGGCGCCCCCAACAAAGCGGCGAAGCCGCTCTCATTCAACCCGGCGTCGGCCTGAAAAACAACCAGCCCGCCGCCAACCAACATCCGAACACAAGGCGCCATCCGCGCCGCCACTGTCCCCATAGTATTTCCTCCCAAAAAACAACCCAAATCATCGCGCTTTACGCGATTCCACAATTTTTAATTACGGCAATTGACAATTGTCCATCGTCAATTGTCAATTGCCGTCGCGGCCCCCAGCAAGCACCGCTCCGCCTCCAAACACCACAGCCCATTGTGTTCGGCAAGAATGTCCGCCAGCGCGGCGCACAGCGGGTCGGTCGCCCCCAGCGCCGGAAGGTCGGCCAGCGCCGTGAGCGGCAGGGAAATCTGGGTGTAAATCAGCTTCTTACCCCCGGGGATTTTGGGCAGGGCGAGGGTGGTCTCCGGGACGCAGTCCAGCCCGCCGATGTGGGTGACCATGGAGGCGGGGCGCACCCGGCCGGACGCCATGAGGGCCAGCGCCTCTTTCATATCCTCGATGGTGCCCCCCGAGTTGCCCGCCACATGGGTGTTCATATAGTGGACGTTGTAAAAGTTAAAGGGCGCGGAAAAGGCGGGGTCGGTGGGCCCGGCGAAGAAGTTCAGGCAACCGTCATAGGCCAGCAGAGCGTCGGCCTGCTGACACAGCGCCCCCACCGGCGCGTAAACAAACACGTCGTCATACCCGCCCCCGGCCAGACCCCGCAGATGGGTCGCCGGCTCGGGCACCGAGGCCGTGTTGACGTACAAAAGGGTCACGCCGAAGCGGGCGGCCTCCGCCGGGGAATAGATGGCGGCGGCCCGGGTCAGGCGGGCGTCGTCCACATCGGTGACCACCAGCAGGACGGGCCGGACGTCGCTGTGAAGGGCGTAGTCGATGGCCCCCAGGCCCATGGGCCCGGCCCCGGCCAAAACGGCCATGCGCCCGCCGGGCACAATGCCGGGGATGTGTTCATGGGAGGCCGGTCTGGTGTGGTAACTGGTGTGGAAGGCCCCCACGATGCAGCTCACCGGCTCGGCCAGAGAGCCGTAGAAAAAGGCGTCGCCGTCGTAGGGCAGCAGACAGCCCCGCGTCATGACGATTTCGGGGATGACGATGTAAGTCGCGCCCCCGCCGATGTAGGGGAAGGAATACCCCGGGGCGGCGTGGGGATCGTCGGGGTCGTTCAGCGCGGGCTGAATGGCAAACCGCTGGCCGGGCTGAAAGGCCCCCTGCCAGCGCGCCCCCACTTCGACGATTTCCCCGCAGAACTCGTGGCCGAGAATGACCGGGTTTTGGGCCACGTCGTCCGGCACCCGCTTGTGGCTCGCGCCCTGCAGGGCGGCCTTGTGGGAGGACATGCACAGGCTGTCCGAAACGACCCGGGCCAAAATCTCCCCCGGCCCGACGGGGGGCAACGGGAAGGTCTCCAGGCGAATATCGGACTTGCCATACAGCCGCACGGCCGTTGTATTCATAACTGTCGCTCCTGTCTTTCGGTTCGTAATCGATTGGGCCACAAAAAGCGGATAACAGCGCGAACGCCGTCCTCCGGCTTGCGCCGCACCGGGTTTTCTGTTACAATCTTAGCAGAAGCCCCGGGGAATTGCCAGCGTTGCCGTTCAACTTGCGCAAATGAAGTTGATTTTTTTGGTTTCGCTCATGTTTGCGCGATAACGCGCAGAAAGGCGGTGGGCGTATGCCCTCAAACAGCCGCGGCGAGCTCATTTTGGAACATCTGCGGGAAAAAAGCCGGTTCATGACGGTGGAACAGCTGCGCCGAGACCTCTATGTCAGCGCGGCCACCATTCGCCGCGACCTGTCCGCCCTGGCGCAAAGCGGGCTGATCCGCCGCACCCGGGGCGGCGCCCTGCTGGTGGAAGGCATCACCAGCGAAGACCCCATGCCCTTCCGGGAGAACAAAAACGCCGCCCAAAAGCAGATCATCGCCGACATGGCCTTAAAGCACGTGCGGGACGGCATGACCCTGTTTCTGGACTCCTCCACCACGGCCCTCACCTTCGCCCGGGGCCTGTCCCGCTTCAGCAACCTCCGGGTGGTCACCAACGGGCTGAAAACCGCCC
>JAITQI010000050.1 GCA_031289065.1 Oscillospiraceae bacterium | reverse complement strand
GCAAAAACAGCAGCTGCAACAGGCATTGGAGGGCCGCGCCGGGCAGGCCGGTGACGATCGTGGAGTGATAGCGGGCCCGGCCGCCCCCCCGCACGGCCAGTTCGGCGGCTGACAGCAGCAGGTTGGAGGCGGCGCATAGCACGGCAAACCCCGCCGCCGTCGCCAGCGGACGGGGCGGCGCGGCGAACCCGACGGTCAGGGCCAGCAGCAAAAACACCGGCGACAGACTGCGGCGCAGGTTGTCGAAGATTTTCCAGCGGGACAGGGCGTCCAGGGGATTGCGCTCCCTTGGTCCGTTCCCGGTTTTCACCGAGGGGCGCAGCCAGCCGACGATCTGCCAGTCGCCCCGGGTCCAGCGGTGCAGACGGTCGAACCAGGCGTTTACCTTGGAGGGGTAGCCGTCGGCCAGTTCCACGTCGCCGAGGAGCCCGGCCCGGAGGTAGCACCCCTCCAGCAGGTCGTGGGAGAGCACCCGGTTTTCGGGGAGGCGGCCGTCCAGGCAGGTGAGGAAGGCATCTACGTCGAAGATGCCCTTGCCGGAAAAAACGCCCCGGCCGAACACGTCCTGGTAGACGTCCGACGAGGCCCCTCCGTAGGGATCGAGGCCGCCCTGCCCGGCGTAGACCCGGGAAAAGGCGGTCTTGCCCGCCGACTCCAGATCGACCGCCATGCGCGGCTGCAGCACGGCGTGGCCCTCGGTGACCACCCGGCGCTGGGGATCCACGTCGGCGGTGATCAGGGGGTGCAGCATGGCCCCGACCATTTCGCGGGCGGAACCGGCGGTGAGGCGGGTGTCGGCGTCCAGGGTGATCAGATAGCGGATTTTGCGCAGGACGGCGGGGTCCCCGGTGACCGTGCGCAGGCCGGTTTCCTTGCCCCGCAAAGCGCGCATCAGTTCCAGCAGGGCGCCCCGCTTGCGTTCCCAGCCCATGTAGACCTTGTCGCGCACGTTGAGTTGGCGGTCGCGCAGGAAGAGGTAGAACCCGCCGCCGTACCGGCGGTTGAGTTCAAAGACGGCCTTCTGGGCCGCTTCGATGAGCTGCCTGTCCCGGGGCCGCCGCCGCTGGGGGGCGTCGGGCAGGTCGGCCAGCAGACCGAACAGCAGACGTCCCCCGGCGTCCCGGTTGGCGATTTTGTATTCCTCGAGGAGTTTGACCTGGGCCACCGCCTTTTGGGTGTCGGTGAGCAGCGTCGAGATGACGCACAGCGTGGCCCCGTGGGGCGGCAGACCGTCCCGCAGTTCCAGGCGGGGGATGTGCCGGGGGGCGACCAGGCGCACGGTGGCGAAGTCCACGATGTTTTTGGCCAAATCCGAGGCGGGCAGCAGCAGTAGGGTGGCCACCCAGGGCCCGCCCCCCAGCAGACCGGCCAGGACGGTGAACAGGGCGGTCAGGGTCAGCAGCGCGGCGAAGTACAGCCGCCCGCCCAGGGCGCTTTTGCGCCGCCCCAGGGGCTGGTTGAGGATGTAGTAGCCCACGTGCCGCCGCCGTTTGTCGCTGCCTTTCCGGGCCAGGGCCAGCACGGTTTCGGCGGCCTCGGACTCCGAAATACGCCGACGCCGGGCCAGACGGGACAGCTCCCGGCGGTACCAGCCCCGGGAGGCCTCGTCCATTTCGGCGTACACTTCCACCGGGTCCCGGCGCAGGATGTTTTCCACGGCGCTGGCCGTTTGCAGCAGGTCGGTCAGGTCGGCGCTGGCCAGCAGGCGCAGGGAGGTCACCGCCCGGCCCATCAGGCCGCTTAAGCGGGTGTGGGCGGCGGCGGCGCTTTTGGCCAGGGCCTCCGCCGCCTCGGGAGGGGCGCTACCCTCCTCCAGGGCGCGGCGGGCGGTTCGCTCGGCGGCGTAGGGGTTTAGGTCCCCGCCCCGGGCGTAGCCGTCGAGCACCGCGCCCAGTTCGCCGCACAGGGCGGCTACCGAGGTCACCAGGGCGGCTTTGAGCAGGGGGACAAACAGGAACAGCTCCCGTTCGCTCAGGGGGCGCACCTTTTGCGCCCCCTTCAAATACAGGGCGAGGCGTTCCAGGGTGACCTCGCCCCGCCCGGCCCGGGTCAGCCGCCGGGTCAGCTCGTAGGCCGCGGGCAGACCGGGGCGGACGGCCGGTATCCGCCCCGCCCGGCGCAGGGCCTGTATGGCCTCGCGGCCCTCCCGCTCCAGCAGGTAGCGGTTGTCCAGTAGCCACTCGAATTCGGGTGGCAGGCCGGTGTGCCCCGAGGCCCAGCCGGCGGCGCGCAGGGCCATGTCTTGGATGCTCTTCAGCCCGGTTCGGACGCGACGGCAGACGCGGGACGCCGGGGTCTGTCCCTTGAGGGACAGGCTCCGGGCCTCATTTTCGGCGTAATGGGTCAGCAGACCGTCGTCCACCCGGAGCCCCAGTTCTTTGGAATACATCTGTGTACATCCATCCTCACCCTCTGCAAAATGCGCGGGACACCGCGCATGGTTATTGTGGCCTGAGTGCTTGTCAGATATACTATGAAGAGGGGAGAGGATAGGGGACAGAGGACAGAACGGGGAGAACGGGGGATGTTTTTCTTCTGTTTTTGTTTTCGGTTTTTCGGGCTTCCCTTGGGGCGGATTTTGTGGTAGAATCAATTACACACCGAATCAGGATCGGAGGAGACGCGTATGCCATATCCAGACAATCCCATTGGATTTCCGGGGCTTGGAATCAGCCTCAACCCCAGTCAGGCCGCCTTTTCAGTGGCGGGCCGGGACATTTATTGGTACGGCATCCTCATTGCCCTGGCCTTCCTGCTGGCCGCCTTCTATGTGATGAAGCGGGCTCCCCAGGCGGGCATCGCGTCGGACAACATCATCGATACGCTGTTTTGCGCCGTGCCGTCGGCCATCATTTTCGCGAGGCTGTACTACGTTCTGTTCAACCTGAGCGAGTTTCAGGTCAGCGCGGACAACCCGAATCCAGCCAAAATTTACGAAATCTGGAAGGGCGGCATCGCCATCTACGGCGCGATTATCGGCGGCGTGCTGGCGGCCTGGATTTTCTGCCGCATCCGCAAGGTTCGCTTCTCCGCCATGATGGACGTGGTCTCCCTGGGGTTGCTCATCGGGCAGGCCATCGGGCGCTGGGGCAATTTCTTCAACCGGGAGGCCTTCGGCGCGGTCACCGACGTGCCCTGGCGCATGGAGGTCTTTGTGTCGAGCATCAACGGGCAGGTCTTTGAACAGCGCATGGCGGTGCACCCCACCTTTTTGTACGAGTTCCTGTGGTGCCTGGCGGGCTTCCTGCTACTGCACTTCTTCTTCAAAAAACGCCGCTTTAACGGCCAAATCGCCCTGATGTACGTGGCGTGGTACGGGTTGGGCCGCAGCTTTATCGAGGGCCTGCGGGCCGACAGCCTGTTCGTCGGCGCTACCAACCTGCGGGTGTCCCAACTGCTGGCCGTGGTGTCCTGTTTGGTGGCGTTGGGCCTCTTAGCCTACCATCTGTTTTTCAAAGAGCACGACCCCTCCGAGTTGCTGGCGCCGATTACGGCGGCGGCGGGCGAGGGCGTTTCGGAGGGCGCCGCCCTCGAAGGCGAGGCCCTGCCCGGCGACGGGATAGCGGCGGACGCCGAAGACCTCGGGGAATTTGACGCCCCCGAAGACCTGGACAGTCTTAAGGACTTCGAGGCCCTGGAAGGCATTGAAACCGCCGAAGCATCCGACGATTCCGACGACTCCGATGACTCCGAGGGGGAGGATGGTCAATGACGCTGCTCGACGGGAAGGCGACCGCCAAAAAACACAAGGCCCGCATCGCCGAAGAGACCTTCGCTCTCAAGGCAAAGGGGATCACACCGGGGCTGGCCGTGGTCATCGTGGGGGGCGACCCGGCCTCCCGGCAATATGTGGACAACAAAAAGAAGGACTGCGCCCAGTGCGGCATTTATTCCGAGGAACACGCCCTGCCGGGGGACTGCGACCAGGCCCATCTGCTGGCGCTCCTCGACGGGCTCAACCGTAGGGCGGACATTCACGGCATCCTGGTGCAGCTGCCCCTGCCGAAGCACCTCGACGAGAAGCGGGTGCTGCTGGCCATCGACCCGGCCAAGGACGTGGACGCGTTTCACCCCTTCAACGTGGGGCGTATCATGATTGGGGACTATGACTTCGCCCCCTGCACCCCGGCGGGGGTTATGGCCTTGCTGGACGAATACGATATACCGGTGGAGGGCAAAACCTGCGTGGTGGTGGGCCGCTCGAACATCGTGGGCAAACCCCAGGCCATGTTGCTGCTCCACCGCCACGGGACGGTCACCCTGTGCCACTCCCGCACCCGGGACCTGGGGGCGCTCACACGGACCGCCGACATCCTGGTGGCCGCCGTGGGGCGGGAGGGCCTGATCACCGCCGATATGGTCAAGGAGGGCGCGGCGGTGGTGGATGTGGCCATGAACCGGAGCGCCGAGGGCAAATGGGTGGGGGACGTGCGGTTTGACGAGGTGGCGGGCAAGGCCGCCTACCTTACGCCGGTGCCCGGCGGCGTCGGGCCGATGACGCGGGTGATGCTTCTGTGGAATACGTTGAAAGCGGCCAAACAGCGGGCCGATCAATAGAGATACGGGATGGAAATTATCGCATGGAATATCAATCCGATTTGGAAATCGCCCGGGGGGTGTCCCCGCTGCCCATTGAGGAAATCGCCCGGGGGCTGGGTCTGGCGGCGGAAGACTGGGAGCCCTATGGACGTTACAAGGCCAAACTGACCCACGGGCTGTGCGCCCGGACGGCCGACAGACCGGCGGGGCGGCTGGTGCTGGTGACCGCCATCTCCCCCACACCGGCGGGGGAGGGCAAGACCACCACCAGCATCGGCCTGGCCGACGCGTTACGCCGCTTGGGGCACAAGGCGGTGCTGGCCCTGCGGGAGCCCTCGCTGGGGCCGGTGTTCGGTGTCAAGGGGGGCGCGGCGGGGGGCGGATACGCCCAGCTGACCCCCATGGAGGACATCAATCTGCATTTCACCGGGGACATCCACGCGGTCACGGCGGCCAACAACCTGCTGTCCGCCTTGATTGACAACCATTTGCAGCAGGGCAACGCCCTGGGGCTGGATCCCCGCCGGATCACCTGGCGGCGTTGTCTGGACATGAACGACCGGGCGCTGCGCCATGCCGTCGTCGGTTTGGGGGGCGCGGCGGGGGGTGTGCCCCGGGAGGAGCGGTTCGAGATCGCCGCCGCGTCGGAGGTCATGGCGGTATTGTCTCTGGCCGCCGGGCGGGGGGACTTGAAGGAGCGCCTGCGCCGGTTGGTGGTGGGGCAGACGGGCGACGGGACATATGTCACCGCCGGAGACCTCCGGGGGGAGGGCGCAATGGCCGCCCTGCTGGACAACGCCCTGCAGCCCAACCTTGTCCAGACGCTGGAACACACCCCGGCCCTTGTCCACGGCGGGCCCTTCGCCAACATCGCCCACGGCTGCAACAGCGTCACGGCCACCCGAACGGCCCTCGGGCTGGGGGACATCGCGGTGACAGAGGCCGGGTTCGGGGCCGATTTGGGCGCGGAAAAATTCATCGACATCAAGTGCCGCCAAGGGGGCTTCAAACCGTCGGCCTGTGTGCTGGTGGTCACCCTGCGGGCGCTGAAATATCACGGCGGCGCCGAAAAAGGGCAGTACGAACGAGCGGACGGCGAAGCCCTTTCCCGGGGTTTCCCCAACCTGCTGGCTCACGCCGAGACACTGCGGGACCGTTTCGGCCTGCCGGTGGTGGTGGCCCTCAACCGCTTCCCCGGGGACGGGGAGGACGAGGTAAACCGCCTGTTGACCGCGTGCCGATCCCGGGGCTTGCGGGCGGCGGTGTCCGAGGTGTGGGCCCGAGGCGGCGCGGGGGGCGAGGAGCTGGCCCGCCTGACGCTGGAAGCCTTGGAGGAGCCGTCCACCCTTCGGTTCGCGTATGAGGAGGAACTGCCGCTGGCCGAGAAGGCGGAGCGGATTGTCACCGATATTTACGGCGGCGCGGGGGTGCAATTCGATCCTCCGGCGCGGAAGACGCTGGCCGCCCTGCAACGGGAGGGCTGGGGGCGTCTGCCGGTGTGCATGGCCAAGACCCAGTATTCCCTGTCCGACGACCCCAAGAAACGGGGCCGCCCGACCGGGTTCACCGTCCGGGTGACCGACGTCAAGCTGTCGGCGGGGGCGGGGTTTGTCGTGGTGTACACCGGGGAGGTCATGACCATGCCAGGGCTGCCCAGGGTACCGGCGGCCGAATCCATTGATGTGGATGAAAACGGGCTTGTGCGTGGCTTGTACTGATAAACAGAAAACAGAGGACGGACGGGAGATTGGAGCGGGGGTTGGTATGGGCGGCGTGTTGTGTGTGCTGATTGTGGGGGACGGGATGGCCGACGGGCCTGTCGCGGCGCTGGGGGGCAAAACGCCTCTGGCGTATGGCCCGTATCCTCATTTGGCGCGGCTGGCGGGGCAATCGGGGGTGCGCATGGCGTGCACCACGCCGAAGGGTTTTTCGCCGGGTACCGAGGTCGCCATGCCGCTAATTGCCGGGTATGACACGGACGTGCTGACCGGGCGCGGGCCGGTGGAGGCCGCCGGGATGGGGGTCGCCTTGGCGCCGGGGCAGTTTGCCATGCGGACGAATCTGGTGGCGCTGGACGACGCGGATAGGTTGCGGGAGGCCTGCCCAGAACTCTCCGATGAAGAGGGGCTGGCGGCCGGACGGCTGCTGGCGGCGGACGCGGGCATCCGGGCCCTGTTGGACGGGGCCGGATGGATGTTGCATCCCCAGCCGGGCTTTCGGCAGATGCTCACCGGCGACGGCCCGCCGCCGAACGGGATGATCCCGCCGCACAACGTTTCGGGGGCGCGGTTGGCCGACCATTTGCCGGAGGGAGCGCTGGAAGCCTTTGTCACGCGGGGGCGGATCCTGCTGCGGGAGAGCGGGCTGGGCGTGTGGCCCTGGGGGGCGGGTGTGGTGCCCCGGTATCAGCCCTTCGCCGAGCGCTTCGGACGGCGGGGCACGGTGATTTCGGCGGTGCCGGTGGTGCGGGGCATGGCCCGGCTGGCCGGGATGGAGGCCCCCGAGGTGCCGGGGGCGACCGGGACGTTGCGCACCGACTGGCGCGCCAAGGTGGCCGCGACGCTGGCCGCCGCATGGGCCGGGTGCGATTTTGTCATGCTCCACCTGGAGGCGCCCGACGATTGCAGCCACGCGAAGGATCTCCCGGGCAAGCGGCGGGCCATCGACATGCTGGATCAGATGACAGGGCTTCTGCTGGAAGGGTTGGCCGACTTTCCGGCCTTTCGGGCGGGGCTCATTTCCGACCATGTCACCTCGGTGGAAACCGGGCGGCACGGGGACGCCCCGGTGCCCTGGTGCGTGTTCGACAGCCGCCTGCCGACGGGGACGCCTACGGTGTTCGCCGAGAGGGGCGACGCCCCGGCGGAGCACTGGTCGGCGCCGCTGCGGACGCTACTGGCGCTTTCATAGGGGGGCGTCGGCCCCCGCAAGGACATACATGTTTACCGTGCGCAAAAGAAACGACTAAAGAGGGATGCAGGATGAGTATGAAAAAAACGTGCTGCCTTGGGCTGGCCATATTGCTGTTGGCCGCGCTGGCGGCGGGGTGCAACAAGGGAACCGATTTCAGTCAGGACAACCCCTTCCTGGGTCGCTGGTATCCCGCGGGGCAGGTGGGGTATGTGGATTTCGCCGAGGACGGGACGGCCAGCGTCCAGGAAAACGGCACCATCTCCGCCGCGGCTTACGCCTTCGAGGGCGACCGGGCTACCGTGCGGGTGGTTGACCAACTCGAAGACCTCTATTTCCTCCTGCGGGCGGACGGCACCCTGTATTACGAGAAGACCGACACGGTGTTCACCCGGGAACCGGAAACCGACATAGACTTTGTGCCGTCCTATGAGGGCGTGGACGCCTTTATTGGCGACTGGGTTCTCCGGGAGGAGGACGTGGTGATGTTGGTGCTGGCGGTGTACGAGGACGGGATCTTTGCCATGTCCGACGGGGAGAGCACCCTGACCGGCACCTACACCGTTGACGGGGCGGTCATCACGCTGACGGCGGAGGAAAACGGCGAGACATCGGTGGAAACCATGCGGCTGATCAACGACGTCACGCTGTACAGCGAGTCGGGCGGTCTGACGCTGATTTTGGAAGATTAGCAGAGAAAAGAGAACCTGAAAAAGCCTTGCGGCGCGTTGCGCCGCAAGGCTTTTTTTGTTTTTGCTATTGTTCGTCCGGGGGGGCGGG